>NZ_JALFIA010000019.1:0-49307 GCF_022776125.1 Hallerella sp.
CCGTGTTCTTCAAAAATCGGAAGCGAGAAAATGCTCTCGCCCATCGCATTATAAACGCTCGAATCGCCTTCAAACGCATAAATATTCTTGCCGTTGTTCTGCGTACCGACTGCGTTCACATAAAGGAGTGGCACGTTCGCATTCTTCGCATGTGCGCCAAAGACGCGGTCACGCGCCTTGTCCTTGCCCTGCGTATACGGCGAACAAGAAATATTGATCATCAAATCGCCCGAAGAAATCTTCTTCTGCAAAATTTCAAACGGCTTGATCTTGTAAAGAGAATCCCAACCGTCTTCGCAAACCGTAATGGCAAGCTTTACACCGTTCACTTCGACCGGGCAGAGAATTTCCGAAACCGGTATTCCGTTCGTCTGAGCGAGCTTTCTCAAATCAGAGAAATAACGCGGTTCTTCAAATTCACGGTAACTCGGAAGCAGCGTCTTCGGCAAGAATTTCTTTTGTATGCCCTGGCAGTCGACGAGAGTCTTGAAATTTCCCTTCGAAGCGTAATAAGCCGCATTATAAAGAAGGGAACGGCCATTTTCACCGTTCTCTTCTTCCTTCGCCACGCTGCCAAAAAGAATGTCCACATTCTTCGAAAGTTCGCGGACAGATTCATTCACTTGAATGCAACGTTCGACAAAGGAATTTTCTTCCCAAAGGTCCGAAAGCAAATATCCCGGAACACACATTTCCGGGAATACAATTAAATCGGCAGAGGCTTGAACGCCTTCGCCAATGAATTTTTGCATCGTGGAAAAGTTCTTCTCCGGATTTCCGGGAACCACTTCCATCTGCGCCACATAAATTCTCATATTACATCCATCCGCGGTCCGATGTTCCCGAAATACCGCGCACCTTCAGGTCAAAGTCATCCGGGTTTGTCGCAGCCGCCAGTGCTACTTCATAAGTAATCTTATTGTTGCTGTACAGATCCAAGAGGGACTGGTCAAAGGTCTGGCTGTGATATTGCATGTGACCTTCGGCGATGGCCGTTTCGATCATGCTCGTCTTATCCTTATCAATCATGTATTCGCGGATTGCGGCCGTATTGATCATGATTTCTGCAGCAGGCACTCGACTTGTTCCGTCTGCGGTCGGCAAAAGGCGAAGGCTGATGATACCCGCCAAGCATTCACCCAAAAGCAAACGTACTTCATCGTGCTGATGCGGCGGATACATGGAAAGCACACGGGCGATTGTTTCGGTTGCGTTCGTCGTATGAATCGTAGCGAACACCATGTGACCGGTATCGGCAGCCGTCAAAGCGATTTGCATCGTTTCCAAGTCACGAATTTCACCGACCAGGAGAACGTCCGGGTCCTGACGCAGAGCGGAACGCAATGCGTTCGCATAAGAATTCGTATCCACACCAATTTCACGCTGGGAAATGATCGACTTGCGATCTTTATGCAAGTATTCGACAGGGTCTTCCACCGTAATGATGTTATCGGCCACCGTGTCGTTCAAATGGTCAATCATCGAAGCAAGGCAAGTCGACTTACCAGAACCAGTCGTACCCGTCACGAGCACAAGTCCACGCTTGCGTTCGGCGAGTTCCAAAATCACCGGCGGAAGTTGCAATTCTTCAAACTTCGGAATCGTAGCCTTAATGTGACGGATCACCATAGCGGAAGTTCCACGTTGACGGAAAACGTTCACACGGAAACGGCCCATGTCGCGGGCGCCCACGGCAAAGTCGCATTCCTTGTTGTTTTCAAATCGCGTCATCTGATCGCGATTCATCATGTCCATTAAAAAACTATCCATCGTCATCGCATCGATCGGCGTATCGACGAGTTTGACAAGTTCACCATTAATACGGTAAATCGGAGGTACTCCAACGCGAATATGCAAGTCGGAAGCCTTCTTCTGCGCCATCAAGCGCAAAAGCTGTTCAATTTTCAATGCACCCATGAAACACTCCGTGGTAACGGAATTAATTCAAATTTTTGTTGTCACGAATCTTTTCGATTTCAGCAAGACGCTGTTTCAATTCAGCGTTGTCCGAATCCTTACGGAGCAAATCCTTGTAGATCTTGATCGCTTCGTCGTAAACGCCCTGGCCAAAATAAATTTCAGCGAGCGTACGCGTGCTAGTCGTCGGATCTTCCAAGAGAGCGTCGTCCGAATCCTTACCGAAAATGCTGTCGAAGGAAGAATTCACCGAGCCTTCCACAGCCGGAACGTCCTCGTCAAGCTTCAATTCGTCCAAAGAGAGTTCGTCATCCGAATCCTTGCCGAACAAATTATCGAACGAACTTTCGACTGAAGTTTCGAGAGTCTCTTCTGCTACAGGTTCTGCGGTCGGAGCTGCTGCAACAGCCGGAGATTCTGCCTTCGGAAGTTCCACGTCTGCAGAGGAAGACTTTTCAAAGCCTCCTTCCAGCGGAAGATCGTCGTCATCCTTGCCGAACAAAGTATCGAACGAACTTTCGACTGAGGTTTCGAGGCTCTCTTCCGTCTTGGTTGCTGAAGCGGCTTCGAGAGTCGGAAGCGCTTCGTCCAAATTCAGAACGTCGCTTGTTGTCGGATTCTCTTCTGCAGCAGGTTCTGCGGTCGGAGCTTCTGCAACAGCCGGAGATGCTTCTGCAACAGGAGCAGCTGGCTTCGATGGCACAAATTCTTCCGGAAGTTCGTCTTCCCCGAAGATATCATCAAAGGCATCGGACAAAGACTGAGCCTTTTCTTCCACCGCCGGAGCTTCTTTCACAGCAGGTGCTGTAGGAGCCGATTCTTCCATTTCAGAAGCACCAAAAATACCGGTCAAAGCAGAATTGACATCGTTGCCGTCAATTTCGTCCATCGGGAACTGATCCTTGGTCGTATCGGTCGGGGCAAAGCCCGCTATCGCATCGTCCAAGCTGTGTTCCAAATCGTCAAAGGAAACTTCTGCATCCTTTTCTTCATCTGCAGGTATCAGGCTTGCGAGAGCGGAGAACGGATCATCTTCCGAAGTTTGCGATCCTTCTGCAGCGGTTTCATCGGCAGGAGCTTCTGCAACCGGAGATTCTTCCACGGCAACTGAGACTTCATCTTCAGCCTTCGGTGCAATCGTTTCCGAAGCCTTTTCAAACAAGGATTCACCGCCCAAATCCAGGGGTTCATCCTTCAAAATTTCATCCAAAGACGGTTGTTCTGCGGTAGCGGCCGTTGCAACGCCCGCAGCACCCAGAGTCATATCCTGCGCCATCGATGCCATATCGATCTGCGGAGCATATTCTTCCTTCCAGAATGGATCCAGCGGATCTAAATCATGCAACAACTGATAATAGTAGTTTCGGTTGCCTTTATCACCTTTTGTGGCAAAGACATCGCCCAAGCGACGCAACGCAGAAAGGCAATACGGATTACGCGACAACACAGCTTCGCAAGCTTCGACTACACCATCGAGATCCTGTTTTTCTTCCAAAATCTTCGAGAGGACCAAGTGGCCTTCAACGCTTTCCGGAAAATCCTGAAGACCGGACCTTACGCACTGCAAGGCACCGTCCAAGTCACCACTCAAGCGCATCAAATCGGCAAGCCAGGCAAAAGCCTGAGACTGCTTCTTTTTGCCAATGGCCTTGCGAAGAGAATCTACTGTTGTTGCCATATTTACCTCAATTCTTTACAGTGCGATGGCTTCATCCATCAAAAGAACCGGAATGCCATTCTTGACCGGGTAAAGCTTTTTGCCATCTTGAGAAACGAGGGCTTCTTCCAAAGCTTCAGAAACAGCAGCTCCGCCCACATTCTTGAGAGTTCCCAGAGCGATTTCCGCATTCACCTTTGAAAGGATTTCTTCGGACGCTTCCACGAGGGGTTCACGTGTATCTGGAGTGCACAAAAGAGACAGCATTTCAGAATCCATAATTCACCTTTTTATTTTTTATCAAAATAAAAATAATTTCTTTTTTTTACGCAGAACGACTCAATAGAAGTAATTCAAGTCCACAACGGCATAATCGGAGTTGTTTTCGGTGCCAATCAAGAGCTTTGGACAGACTCCCAACGATTTGACCCATTCCTGGTCAAAGGATTCCCGGAAACCGTTCGAATCCGAAAGGACGAGCAATTCCTTGCAACCGGTCCGCTTGCAAATCGACGGCAAATCCCGCAATCCGCCAAGCAAATGTTCGCGATTTTCTTCCGTCACCTTTTCCGGAGCGTTCGAAACACAGCCGAGCAGGTTCAAACCCGGTTTCAAATGGTAGCGGTCAAACCAGCAGTCGATTGCATCGGTCGATCCGCCGAGCAAAATGGAACGTTTTGCCTTTCCCGAAAAGATCTGATAAAAATAATCCAGCCAAAAAAGCAGACGTCGCCAAAAAATACAGCCAAATACCACACCGATTGCAGGCGCCACAATCGAAGCCTCGGTGCCTAAAAGCAAAACGGAAACGGCACTTCCCGCCGCAGCAGAAGGGAGCAAGAATTTGAGCAAGCGAAACCCGTCGAGTTTCGAAGAAACGTAATCCCCCGCAAGCGCAAGCGGAAGCCAAGTAAACAGAGCAAGTACGCCAGCTACTTTACACGAGATCGGGGCTGCAAGCGAATACAGCAGGACACAAAGCCCAACGATTGCCACATCCACAAGCATCTTCCACCACTGCGGAACGAGTCTCGAGAACACGCCGATCAGCGCCGCAAAGAAAATGCCGAGCGCAATGATAAAAGTCGGCATGTGATAATTGTGATGCTTCTTGGCGAAAATGAGCATAGCCATGTAGAAGTCCACAAACGTACGGAAGCGACGCGTTTTACTGCTCTGTCCCTTAAAATGAAGAATGCTCGTCCCTGGATAATAGTAGTTACGGTATCCAGACTTTTTAATGCGCAAGCAAATGTCCAAGTCTTCGCCGTACATGAAATAATCTTCATCGAAGCCGTTCAGCTGGTTAAAGATTTCGCGCTTCACGCCAAGGAAAGATCCACTGACAGCATCCACTTCCGTCTCGACATTCGGATCCAGATAGGTCATGTTGTACGAAGCAAAAATCTTACTCTTGGGGAAAAGAGCCGAAAGGCCGATCGTTTTACAGATTGCGGCAAAAGGCGAAGGGAACGACCTGCGACAAGCCCATTGCAACGTGCCGTCCCCATTCAAAATTTTACAGCCAACGGCACCTGCGTCCGCTTTAGAAGCCATGTAAGCAAGAGTTCTCTGAAAAGTTCCCTTCGAAACCACCGTATCCGGATTGATGAAGAAAAGGATTTCCTTTGTCGCCTGCTTGGCCGCTAAATTGCAGCCTTTGCCAAAGCCCAGATTTTCCTGACTGACAATCCAATGGACATTCGGGAACGCCTTTTTTTGTTCTTCGAGAATCGGAACAAACGAACCATTGTCCACGACAAAAATTTCGGAATCGATATTTTCGAGAGCATCTGAAACCGAAGCGACACAAGCCGGAATATAATCGCGGGAATTGTACGCTACAATGATGACAGAACAAGAAAACGGAGAACTCATCGACTTCCCCTAAAATCAGGAGCGCTTAAAACGCAGTTTCAAAACCAAGAAGAATGCTTCGGAAATAATGCCACCGCTCATTTTCGAAACGCCGCGAACACGGTCGGTAAAGACAATCGGAATTTCCTTGACGCGAAGGCCCTTTTTCCAAATCTTAAAAGTCGTTTCGATCTGGAAACAGTAGCCGTCACTCTTCATGCCCGAAAGATCCAAAGCTTCGAGAGCCGAACGTCTAAAGCACTTAAAACCGCCCGTCGCATCCTTTACCGGAATGCCCGTGACGATGCGGGTATAAACGTTTGCAAAGTAACTCAGCAAAAGACGTTTCCAGTCCCAGTTGACAACGCCGATCTTTTTTCCGTTGTAACGGCTGCCCAGCACAAGGTCCGCATCTTCAGCGGCATCGAGAAAACGCGGAAGGTCATTCGGATTGTGGCTAAAGTCCGCATCCATTTCAAAGACACGTTCAAAGCCGTTTTCCAAAGCCCACTTAAAACCGGTGACGTAAGCCGTACCAAGGCCCATCTTTCCCGGACGACGCAAAAGATGAATCTTTGCATTTTCCTTGGAAAGTCCTTCCACAATGTCACCTGTTCCATCGGGCGAGCCGTCGTCCACCACCAAAACTTCCAGGCAGGGATCCTGCCTCAAGACTTCGGGAATGATGAGCGTGATATTTTCTTTTTCGTTATACGTCGGAATGATGACAAGACTCTTCGGATAACTCATACGCGCTCCTCCAAATCTGTTTCAACGGCATCACGAACAGTTTCTGCTATCGGATAACGTTGCTCCTTGTTACGACTCATGAGTTCCGCCAAGAAACCGATCGAGAACAGCTGAATTCCCATGAGCAGCGAGAAGCCACCCACCACGATCAGCGGACGCAAATGCAGCGCTCCTGTCTTCAACCATTCAAAACCGAAGTATCCAAAGACCGCACCACCGAACAGAAAAAAGAGCAGTCCAAAAAGGCCGAAAAAGTGAAGCGGCTTTGTCGCAAACTTGTTGAGGAAAAGAAGGGTCAACAAATCCAAGAAGCCCGACACCAAGCGAGAAACGCCATACTTAGAAGATCCATGCACACGGGCGCGATGCGTCACCGGCATTTCCGTCACACGGGCGCCCTGCCACTTTGCCATCACCGGAATAAAGCGATGGAAATCCCCGTAAAGATTGATGAAGCGGACGACCGAGGCGCGGTACAGTTTAATGCCGCAGTTGAAGTCGTGCAAACGCTTGCCGCATACCGCAGAAACCGTCAAATTGAAAAGCTTGGAAGGCCAAGTCTTGTGCCACGGATCGTGGCGACGCACCTTCCAACCCGACACCAGGTCATAGCCTTCGTCGAGAATCTTCATCATCTTCGGAATTTCACGCGGATCGTCTTGCAAATCTCCATCAAGCGTAGCGATCAATTCGCCACGAGCCTTGGAGAAACCGAGCGAAAGGGCATCTGCCTTTCCACAGTTGAACTGGAAACGGAACAGTCGAAGGAAATCATACTGTTTTGCAAGTTCCAGCAAAACATTCCAAGAACGATCTCGACTTCCATCATCGATGACAATCACTTCAAACGACTTGCCCGTCGGAGTGATGGCATCCACAATTTCTTTCATCAGTTCCGGAAGATTTTCTTCTTCTTCCTTGACTGGAATTACAAGACTCAAATCCATACGTGTTTCCTAAAACCAGATTAGTTAGCCCCAGCGACCGTATCGTTTGCGGAAGAGTCCGACGAAGCCGAATCCGGGACAACCGTGAGGGTTTCCCGCATCAATTCCACAGAGCGACGGTTCCCTTCGAGGCGAGCCCTGCCCTGTTCGTCGTATGCCGGCACATTTTCGAGGCCCTTGTCGAGGTATTCCGCAGCACGTTGCTTGTCACGAACAAGTTCCAGGATATAAGCCGCGGCCCAGTAGCAGCGCCATTCTTCCGGGAACTGATAAATACCCCTGTCGAGGAATCGAAGAGCGAAGTTGACCTTTTCATCGATCGTCTTTTTCTTTGAAAGCGTGAGAGGTGTACCATCGCGGAGGAGAGCTTCCACTTCTTCACGGATCTGGAAAGCGATCTGCAAATAGAGAGATGTGTAGCTCGAAAGGAGACGGGACGTTTCGCCATTGATGTAAGCCGTACCATCCCCGAGACCGCGGAACTTGTAAACGCTGTCAACAAGCTTTGCCGTACGATCCAGGTCAAAGTCCCGATTGTTAGAACGACGGTCCGTCGTATCGCCCTGCATAAAGTTGTAGATCATGCCTTCCTGAACCATGTACTTTTCAAGGCCCATAAAGTTGGACATGCCGACAGTCGTCGAGAAGTGGAGCGGACGGTCGATATTGTTCATCGCAAGGTCCATCACGAGCTTGTACTGCGTGAGCATAATGCCCGCACGAGACTTCGACTGCCATTCCTTAAAGGCGCTGTAAACCTGGTACATGACCATGTACTGTTTGAGTTTCGCCGTATCGGCATCCGCCTTGAAGTTACCTGTCGAATCCTTCATGCTTTCGATACGCGCCTGAAGTGCCGGAATCACGCGATCAGCCTTAGCGACCCAAGTCTGCACATAATGATCCGGATTGCGTTCGTTCAAATCACCGATTGCCATCGACTTTTCGATGCCTTCCTTATCATAGCTGAGCTTCATGATCGGTTCATGATCGAGCATCTGCTTGATGTACCAATCCGTGTTACCAAGAGAAAGGTTCACAACGCGCACGTCCTTACGGATACCGGCGACTTCCTGCGCAAACCAGAGCGGGAAGGTGTCATTATCGCCATTCGTAAAGAGAATTGCATTCGGACGGCAGCTCATAAGAAGGTTGTAAGCGTAATCCCACGGCACCCAAAGACCAGAACGGTCGTGTTCGTGATAGTTCGAAACGCCCGGAATCACGGAGCAAATGAGCACAAACGCCACAGCGGCCGGAGCTGCAAAAGCAGCCGCATTCGCCGCGAGCATATACACGAGAATGCCGACGCCGACACCGAAGATAAGGCTCATAAAAATGTAAGCCGGCGTGTAGAAGTAGTCACGTTCGCGGACTTCAATGTGAACCGCTTCCGGGAACGGAGCTCGACGGCCCATCTTCGCATAGGCGGCTTCGATTTTTTTCCAGGAAATCCAAATGTTCGAATTTTCGAGATTGTTCAGCTTCTGTTCTGCCTTGGAAATTTCCGAAGCATTTGCATTACGGTAGCGGAGCGTGTTCAGTGCGAGTTTTGCATGTTCCACTTTCTGACGCATATCGATCAGATCGTTCGGATCCGGAACGCTAGGAACAAGGATGCCCGCCTGAGCAAGATCCCGCACATTCGATTCCATCGCGGACTTCCAGTACTTGTAATCGCGAGAAGAATCCATACGCATACCGTCTGCAAAGTTGATGTAGAAGAGAAGACCGATCGAGCATATTCCGTAGAGCAGCGACATGTATATGCCGAGCTTCTTATTTCTGCGGTAAGAGAACACGCAGACGGCGACAATCGCACCGTTAAAGATCAAGAACCAGATGAGCTGAGCCGGGACATTATCGCCCATCGACGCCATCTGAGTCGGGAAGAAAAAGCCGAAGCGTTCGAGCGGAACGTTTTCAGATGGATCGAACGCATACGTTCCATTTCCAAAGGAAACTCCACCGACCTTAAACGGCAAATACTGGGCGATCTGATATCCTCCGTAACCCATGTTCGGGAACGAAAGAAGCTGGTGAGCAGCCTGACCGCGACGGTGGAAAGCGCGGGAAAGCATGCCTTCGGAACCATACTGTTTACGAGCGAGGAAGTCGTTAAAAGCTGTCCAGTTTTCGGATTCAAAAAGCTTGCCGAGCTGAAGGTTACCCTGGTCATCCTTAAAGTTCAATTCCGGATCGTTTTCATCAATCACCGGATTCAATTCCGAACGGATCGGAATGTAAAGATGAGAGCTGTAACCGAGCATGGCGACCACCGCAAAAGCGAGGGAAAGACGCACGCTCTTGTTGAATTCGAGATGGCTCGTCTTCACAAAAGACAAAACAGCAAGGACGATCGCCGTCACCAAGGAGATGGCGATAAAGCCCGCTACATAGTAGATCACCGAGCAAAGCAGAACACCCGTCACCCAAACCGGGATACGCGGCAAAATCTTTTTCGGTTCCACGATTAGCATCAAAACGAACACAGCCGGAATCGTGAGGAGCGTGTAAAGGTGCGCACCCACGCCGAGGAATGCGATGTAGCAGATAAAGACGAGTATGCGATTTCCCCAGGCATCATCCCTGTGGTCCACCCACTTGAGAGCGAGGTAAGAAATGAGCATCACGATGAACATCGCAAAGCCGTAAACTTCCGCTTCGACAGCGCTGAACCAGAAGGTATCGCTGAAGGTCAAAAGCAAGCCGGCGCAGAGGCCAGCGGAAGCCAGCGAAAGTTTGCGAAGACCTGCAGAGACCTTGCTTGCAAGCTTGTCCGCAGAGAGAATCTTCGCCAAAAAGTCCCAAGCGAAAAGCGACGTGATGAAAACAGCAAGAGCGGAACTTACCGCCGAGATGTAGTTCAAGCGCTTTGCGATTTCTTCCACAAATGGAAGAAGGACTATCATCACGCGGGAAAGCATCACAAAGAACGGAGTTCCAGGAGGATGCGGAATACCGAGGATGTTTGCACAGGCGACGAATTCACCGCAGTCCCAGAAGCTCACCGTCGGAGCCATCGTCGAAACGTAGACGATAAGCGCCACAATAAAAGCAACACCTGCGGTCAAGTACTTCAACAGATTTTCAGAGATATTCTTCACTGGTTCTCCTCCGCACGTTCGTTCTTGGCAAGCATACCCTTGTCACGTGCATACTGGTTCAATATACCGTTGATGAAACGAGACGAATCTTCCGTGCTAAACTTATTCGCAATCTGCACAGCTTCTTCGAAGACCACCTTCACCGGAACGTCCGGCTGGTACTGAAGTTCCGTGAGTGCGATGCTCAGAATAATCTTGTCGATAGTCGCCATGCGGTCGAGATCCCAACCTTGAGCCTTTCCCGCGATAATCGTATCGAGTTCTGCACGGTGTTCCTGGATCAAGTCCACAAGAGACATTCCATAGCATTTCATTTCTGCCGGAAGTTCCTTCTTCAGAGCTTCCTTCATGCTCATCAAAACGCCTTCAACGCAACTGCCAACCGGCTGTTTCGTGATTTCCATGGAATAAAGAAGTTCCATGGCGAACACACGAGCCGATCTTCTATTTATAGACTTCATGCGAGTTCCTTGTAAAGATTCACCATTTCCACAGCACTTTCGGCACAGTCAGCGCCCTTGTTACCGCCCTTGAGACCGGAGCGGGACATCGCCTGATCGACCGTATCCGTCGTCAGAACGCCAAAGATCACCGGAATCTGTCCGTTCGCAGCGAGAGCCGCCGTTCCATTCGTCGCCGCATTCACCACACAGTCGAAATGCGGAGTTTCGCCACGGATCACGGCTCCAAGCACGATCACCGCGTCAAACTTCTTCGAATCCACAAAGCGCTTTGCTACGCCCGTGAGTTCAAAAGCTCCCGGCACATGAGCAACGGAAATATCCTTCGCATTCACACCCAGAGCTTCGAGCTTCGAAACAGCTCCGGAAAGAAGACCTGCGGTCACCGTCGTATTGAAATCGGCAACTGCGATTGCGATGCGCATGCCCTCACCGTTCAGGCTTGTCTTGTAAGTATGGACTTCTGTCATCATGGAATCGTTCCTTATTTATCCAAATTGTTCAAGATGTGACCCATCTTCTTTTTCTTCGTCTGCAAGTAAAAACGATCTTCCGGGGTCGGAGGAATTTCGATAGGGACGCGTTCCACGATTTCGAGGCCGTAGCCTTCGATACCCGTCACCTTGGCAGGATTGTTCGTAAGAAGACGCATCTGGCGAACGCCGAGATCTTTCAAGATCTGAGCGCCAATGCCGTATTCGCGCAAATCCGGTTTAAACCCAAGGCGCTGGTTCGCTTCGACCGTGTCGAGGCCCTGTTCCTGGAGTTCATAAGCACGGAGCTTATTACAAAGACCTATACCGCGGCCTTCCTGATTTCTCATGTAAAGGAAGACACCGCCGTGTTCACCGATAAAACGCATTGCGCTTTCGAGCTGAGCCCCGCAATCGCAACGACGGGAGCCAAAGATATCGCCGGTCAAGCATTCGCTGTGCACACGCACATAGACCGGCTTCGAGAAGTCGAGTTCACCAGCCACCCAGGCGATATGTTCCGAGCCATCTGTCTTGCTACGGAAACCGATCGCGTGGAAATCGCCGAACTTGGTCGGCACATGCGGAGCGGCAACGCGTTGCACAAAGGATTCGGTGCGAAGGCGGTAAGCGATCAAGTCTCGGATCGAAATGATTTTCAGGTTGAACTTCTTCGCGACTTCCTGCAGTTGCGGCATGCGCGCCATGGTACCGTCTTCATTCATGATTTCGATGAGAGCGGCGGCGGGGCGAAGACCTGCAAGCTTTGCAAGGTCCACGGCAGCTTCCGTGTGACCGGCGCGGCGGAGAACGCCTTCTTCCTGCGCATACAGTGGAGAGATGTGACCCGGACGGCCAAAGTCACCCGGTTTCGAATTCGGATCGGAAAGAGCGAGGATTGTCGCAGCACGATCGTGAGCCGAGACGCCCGTGGTGCAGCCTTCAATCTTATCCACCATAATCGTGAACGGTGTGCCAAGAACGGAAGTGTTTTCCACAGTCTGACGGGAAAGTCCGAGTTCCTTGCAACGGGCCATCGGCAGCGGGCAACAGAGAACTCCGCGCCCTTCATGCAACATAAAGTTCACCTTTTCCGGGGTGATCTTTTCTGCCGCAATAATGAAATCGCCTTCGTTTTCACGATCTTCATCGTCCACGACAACGAGAAACTTGCCATTCTTAAAATCTTCGATGGCATCTTCAATCGTGTTAAGCACGGTCTCTTTCCTCTAAATAATTTTCAATGTACTTGCCGAGCATATCCACTTCCACGTTCACCACGGTACCGACTTCCCATGTACGCAGATTCGTACGGGAAAGCGTATCCGGAATGATTGCCACGCGAAGCGACTTCTCATTCTTTTCTGCAACCGTCAAGCTGATTCCATTCAACGCAATCGAACCGCGGCGAATTACATAGCGTCTCAAATTCTCCGGCAACTCAAGTTCCACTTCTCCACCCGTTTCACGCGGGATTATCGAAAGGACTTTGACCGCTGTATCCACATGGCCCATCACAAAATGGCCTCCCATGTAAGAATCCGCACGGCAAGCGAGTTCCAGATTTACCAAATCTCCAGTTTTTGCACTCGAAAAAGAAGTGTTCGCCAAAGTTTGGTGCATCATGCAAAAAGTCGCCTCATCATCCGTACGGCTTTCGATTGAAAGACATACGCCGTTATTGGCAACGCTATCACCCAGTTTACACGCCTTAAAGAATCCCGGCGAGCGAATACGCATCGTAAGCGCATCACCACGATTCTCTAAAGAAACGATTTCACCAGTTGCTTGAACAATTCCCGTAAACATACGGCGCAAAAAATAGAAAAATCGCTTTTGAACAACCTAGTAGACCGCTCGTATTCCCCCATAAACCCGTTCAAACGGCAACAAAAAAGCCTCGCTCGAACGAGCGAGACCTTGGGTTTGGTTTGGGGTACAATCAAAATATGTTTTTCAAAAAAAATGTTCAAGCGATTCCAAGCCTCATTTTTGAGAATCTTTATCGAAAAATTTCACTTGTTCGCTGGGTCGGAACTTGTCTTCCCGAATTTTCATCATTTTATTTTCACACATGAATTCCAAGCGTCCTTCCATGCGTTCCATCCGATTCGTCTGATGGTGCATACGCATTTCCACCAAAGACGAACGGGATTCCGAAGAGAGCTCGCGGACGCGATCCACAATTTCATTCTCGGAGACAGAACGATTAGCAAGTTTGTAGTCTAAAGAAGAAACCTCTTCATCCTCGCTAGCAAATACTGCCGCACACATTACAAGGATATAAAGGAGCATCTTCTTCATGCCCAACATATTGCAAATATCGTGCCAAATGTCAAAAAATATGGTTTTTTAAAAGCGGAAAGTCGCTCCAAGCCTTATTTCGCCGAGGATATACGCATAGGCGTAGATTTCTGGATGGCCGCTCGGCAAATCCAAATATCGGAGAAAATATGTCCAAACGGAAAAATAGGTTCCAAAATGTTCACCATGCCAGTTCAAGCGCAAACGTGCCGATCCCTGCAAAATTTCACGGTTCCACGTCAAATTTACCCAACCAGCCTGCCCTTCGACTTCATCGACAAAAGTCATCCACTCATCTTCAAACGGATTGTACGACCAGAAAAAGTAACCCAAAAAATCCAAAGAGAACATCTTGTTGAAACGGAAACCCATCTGCATGCGGACTTCTGGACCGATTTTTACATTCCGTCCCAAATAATAACGTTCCTGCACCGAATCGAGAACCGGTATCGAAGAATCTGCCCCATACTCCCAGAAACCGCCGAATCCCGTATCCGTAGAATGCCAAAAGTAGGCGCTGACCGAAGTATCGCGTTCAAAACGTCCCGAAAGCGAAAGGTTTGTCCAGAATCCATACTGCGGACGGTATTCCCAATAACCGCCGATCTTCGCATGCGTCCGAATACGATCATTCAAATAGCCAAAAGCACTCACACCAGCCCGGTAATCCTCCAAAACGTAAAAATCCTTTTCCACAGCCAGGTTGACTCCGAACACAGCGCCATCCCTCTCGGAAATATTCACATCACCGCCCAGGCTCGCCACAAATCGATCCCCTTGGACCGTATATTCAAGACTCGGCGTAAAGGCCCAACGGCTCGTATCAAAAACGGTACTGTCTTCCCGCATAAACTGGACCGTGGAAAAACTTGCCATGAAAAAATGGGATAAGGTTCCTCTTCGAATTTCATATTCCGCACCGATTTGCAAATAAGCTTCGCCCGAATATTCATTCGCCCCGAGCGAATCCCCATATTCATCGTACTTAATTCCGATAAATTCTACACGCGAAAGGAAATTCAACCGATTCTTCGCCGAGTCTTCCGATGCAAAAGAAACCGCAGAATCCCTTGTGGAAGAATCCTTCATCTGCAGGGCTTCATAATAAGAATCCAAAATTTCGCGGATTTCGGCATTGTACTTTCCCTGGTAGCTATTCGCCTGTTCCAAAAGGGCGATCGTCTGCACGACATCGCCTGCGCTTTCCGCGTCCAAGGCCTTTTCAAAAAGGGAATCCTGCACCGCATGCGCAAACGCCCCGTTTGTAAAAAACAGGACGCACCCCAACAGGAGAAACCATCCCCCGCGCCGCATCAATAATTAATCAGGATCGCCATACTCAGGAAGAGGCGGCGGTGGCATCTCCCGCCCCGGGCCCATCATCCGGCGGTCGTCACGCATAGGACGTTTTTCTGGACCACCTTTAAAATTGCGGGGAGACTTCATTTCATTTTTCGGGAATTCAACCCTCATTCGAGGCATTTCACCCCGATTTTTCGAGAGCGATTCCCGTACGAAAGCCTTCTCCTGAGAGGAACTTTCACGCAGTTTGGCGAGAATTTTTTCTCGCGCAGCACGGCGTTCTGCACGTTTCTGCTCCCAAGAGGCGTTTTTCGCATCCAAAGAGGATCGGTCCGAGGATACCGACTCTTCGACAGGGCTAGAAACCTGCGATTCGGGCATGGACTGGGCATACGCAGCGACTCCTAACGCTGTGACGAGCAGAACGGATATGCAGAAATTCTTCATGACCATACCTTACATCTCGCAATAATTATGCCAATTCAAATTGCCCTCAACCAGGTTCGTCCTAAAAAATAATCAAAAAATCAGTCTTCGGATTTATTTTCCCCGAAGGCTTCTTGTAATCTTCTTTTTTGATATCGAGACGTTCCATGATTTCACGGAGCACCTTACGGTCAATGCCCAAGATGGTCGCTGCCAAAGTCAGGTTTCCGTTCGAATCACGCAGGGCTGCGTCGATCACGGCACGGTCCGAAATTTCACGGGCTTCCTTGAGCGTTCTCGGAGATTCCTTCACGCGTTCACGAAGCACATCGAGTTCAAGATCCTTCGGCTGAATGATACGACGATCCGCCTGAGCGAGCGCCTTTTGCACCTTGTTTTCAAGTTCACGGACGTTACCCGGCCAAGAATAGGCGAGCAAAACCTTTTCCGCCGCACGGGAGAAGTGGAACTTTCCAAGTCCGTATTCCGCAGCATAGCGCTTGGCAAAATCTTCGGCGAGCAAAAGAACGTCCTGACCGCGTTCACGCAGAGGAGGAATGTCGATCGACATCACCTGAATGCGGTAATAAAGATCTTCACGGAAACGATGTTCCTTCATCGCTTCTTCGAGGTTCACATGCGTGGCCGAAATAATGCGCACATTCACCGGAATTTCACGGTTATCGCCGACGCGTGTAATGTGATGTTCCTGCAGCACTCGCAAAAGCTTTACCTGCATGTTCAACGGAAGTTCACCGATTTCATCGAGGAAAAGCGTACCGCCTTCGGCTTCCTCAAAAACGCCCTTGCGCGTGTCGATTGCACCGGTAAAAGACCCCTTCACATGACCGAACAAAATGGATTCGATCAGGTTCTCTGGAATCGCTCCGCAGTTGATCGCCACAAAAGGTTTTTCCGCGCGCGGGCTCTGGCTGTGCAGCCAACGGGCAAGAACTTCTTTACCCGTACCCGTTTCACCGCGAATAATCACAGGCGCCGGGAGCGCCACAAACTTTTCTGCCTTGGAAATAATATCCGCCATCGCCTGGGACGCAAAAACGATCGAACCTTTACGGGTTACACCGCGAAGCACGTCCAAAGATTCCTTGTCGGTCTGGCGGTTGTATGCGGAGAAAGCAATCTTTTCGGAAACCGAGACGAACTTATCAAAGAGCTTCTTTTCGAAATCTCCGAACGGATCCTTGCGCGATTCGCGCTGCAAGTACAAAAAGCCCGAAACGATATCGGTCGTCGGAGTCTGGAAAGGAGCGACCATGATACTCGTGAGCTTGTTCTTCACAATCGACTTCGAAATATCGGCTATGTCGCCATCGGCCTGGTTCCAAAGAACCGCACGTTTTTCTTCACGTGCTCGGCGCACGGCGCTCGAAGAAATTGCAACCGACGTAGGATAGGCAAAACGGAATGGTTCATCTGCGAGCTCCGCCGGAATTTCAAGCACAGCTGCGTCCGCATCCAAAACCTGGCATGCGACTTTTGCAATCATCGGCAAAAGTTCTTGCGGAGTCGATTCGTCGAGTAATTGCGAAAGGGTATCCAGCAGCTCCGAGGATGCCTGCATCAATTCTTGGTTCATGCTTTCTCCTTTGACCGGTTATTGCGCATCCGTGGAAAGGCTCTCCACTTCCGTCATAATTCCCCGAACAGTGGCAACAGAATCCGGTTGCAAAGATTCTGCGTCATTTCCCGATTGATGGGCGCGAGAATTTTCAAGCATTAACTTTCCGACGTTTTCCACATCCGGGGAATAGGTCCTAAAAAAGAATATAAACACGAGTAAAATGGTAACGAACAGGAAAACTGCACCACCGAGTAAAAACTTCCCAGCGGGATTTTTTGTTTCGGCACTTTTGGTTACAGTTTTTTCGCATTTTAAAGGTACAGAGAAGAATGCTTCTTCCGGAGACCGGTCAATTTCAGCCTCCCGTTCTCGAATGGAAAGGCGAATCCCATCCTTCCAAAGCGCTTCCTTTTCTCGTTCCCCTGCAAAATAGTTCTGGGACAACTCATTTTCGGCAATTTCAAGGTATTCGTCAAATTCTTCAAAATCTTCAAAACGTTGATCCGGGTTCCGACGAAGCATTCCGTGCCACAGATTTTGGAAGGCGCGGAGTTCTTCCGCAGCCAGTTTCCCGCGACCGTACAAGAGCATGGATGCGTCATAAGAATCCACATGGAAGACCGCCTGTTCAATGGAACTGAAAGTATCTCCTGCGAACAAAGGCTCCCCGGCAATCCAATAATACAGGAGCGCTCCGAGACTAAATATCTCGCTCTTGACCGTTGGCGCAGAGCCTTCAAAACGTTCCGGAGCGGAAAATTTCGGAGTGCCTAAGCCCTGAATTCCAAAGTCGATCAGCACCGGATTTCCATCGGCATCGACCATCACATTATCCGGTCCTAAATCCCCGTGCAAGACTCCCGCTTCCGACATCGTCGAAAGGGTCGCGCAGAGAGTCCGAATCATGCGAATCGCTCTTTTCGGAGGAATCGGGGCAAGCTCCGCACTGGACGTTCCACGGATATATTCCGAAACAAAATAAGGCTTCCCCTGCCATTTCCCGGCACCATAAAGGCGGGAAGTTCCTTCAAAAGCGTGAGAAATATAAAGCTCGACTTTTTCGGGATCGACCTTTCGTTCTTCCAAATACCACTTAAAGGCAACCGGCGTTTGCCCGTCTAGCAAAGCGCGATAGACAGTCGCTTCCCCACCGGTTCGAACCTTTCGAAAACCGGTCAAACGCCTTTCCATTTCGATCATGGATTTTTCCCTTCTGCCTCAAGGACATTCGACTTCAAGCTGTCTTCCGCAATCTTTGTCCAACGCTTTAAATGACTGTTTTTAGGAAACTGAATCGACCCCATGGACCAAATATCCCAGGCCTCTTCGATTTTTCCCTGTTCCCAATAAAGGTTTCCCAAATTGGAATAGGCCGGGGCAAAATTCGGATTTTTCGAAAGGATATCGGTAAATATTTTTTGTGCGGCTTCTTCGTCGCCCATCCCTTGCAGTACAAGCCCTTTTAGGTTCAAGCTAAAGTCGTTCGTGCTGTCGAGTTCAATCGATTCGTTCAGCATACCGAGAACTTTCGCCTGCGAATTTTCCATCACTTTGGCACGCGCTAAATAGAAGAGTGCCGTGGAATACATCGCGCGGGCGACGGTGCTGTCTATCTTTTGCAGAATGCGGAATTCGGTCTGGGTCTTGATCCACAGATCGATCGACGGTTGGCCAATTTTTTCGGAGGCTTCCGCTTTTCCAAAGTAGGCGAGAGCGATTCCGTAGCGGGCATCCCTGTCGGCGGGATCTGCGTCGAGAACCTGGGAAAACTTTTGAATGGCCCGGTCGTAATCACCCATGCGCAGTGCTTCATTACCCTGTTTCTGTTCGGAATTACACGACACGCATAAAAACATGCAGAATGTAAACCAAACCCAAGAAACTTTTTTAAAGCAACGAAACATCATAGCTCTTATATAATCCCATTTTTTAAAATAGTATATTTGTTTTCAAAACTTTTTCCAATGGAGTGAAAAATGTCCAAGGTTTTGATTATCGGCGCCGGTGGCGTTTCCAATGTAGTGGTCCGCAAGTGCGCCCAGAACTCGGAAGTCTATTCTGAAATTCTCCTCGCCAGCCGTACCAAGTCGAAATGCGACGCCATCGCACAGGATATCAAGAACATTCCGGTCCATACCGCTTCCGTTGACGCAGACAAGCCAGCCGAAGTCGCCGCTTTGATTCGCGATTTCAAACCGGAACTCGTTATCAACGTGGCCCTTCCATACCAGGATCTCGCCATTATGGATGCTTGCCTCGCCGAAGGCGTGAACTACCTCGATGCAGCGAACTACGAACCGAAGGACAAGGCTCACTTCGAATACTCTTGGCAGTGGGCATACCACGACCGCTTCAAGAAGGCTGGCATTATGGCTCTCCTCGGATCGGGTTTTGATCCGGGCGTCACGAACGTCTATACCGCCTACGCCAAGAAACACTACTTTGACACAATCGACACCCTCGACATCGTCGACTGCAACGCGGGCAACCACGGCCAGGCCTTTGCAACGAACTTCAACCCGGAAATCAACATCCGCGAAGTCACGCAGAAGGGTAAATTCTACAAGGACGGCGAATACTTCGAAATTCCGCCGATGTCCGAACACAAAAGCGTTGACTATCCGCAGGTCGGTCCGCGCGAAAGCTATCTCCTTTGGCACGAAGAAATCGAATCTCTCGTCAAGAACATTCCAATCAAGCAGGCTCGTTTCTGGATGACCTTCGGTCAGGAATACTTGACTCACCTCCGCGTTCTCGAAGACGTCGGCATGACCCGCATTGACCCAGTGGACTTCAAGGGTCAAAAGATCATTCCGCTCGAATTCCTCAAAGCTCTTCTTCCGGAACCAGGACAGCTCGGGCAGAATTACACCGGCAAGACCTGCATCGGTTGCCAGCTCACCGGAACCAAAGACGGCAAGCCGCAGACTTACTTCGTTTACAACGTCTGCGATCACGCCGAATGCTTCAAGGAAGTCAAGGCTCAGGCTGTGAGCTACACCACGGGCGTGCCAGTGATGCTCGGCGGCGCCATGATGCTCACCGGCAAGTGGAAGGGCGAAGGCGTCTTCAACATGGAACAGTTCGACCCGGATCCGTTTATGGCGGAAATCGGAAAGTGGGGCCTTCCGTGGAACGAAGTCTTTGGACAGAAGCTCGTCTAATCCACCCAATATTCAAACAGAAAACGATCGCGAAATGCGCTCGCTTTCTGTTTTCTGCGCAAAAAAACTTTTATTCCAACTTGGAAGATTCCATTTGTTTTCACAATCTTTCCCAAGACTTCTTTTTCAAACCTTTCCCTTTTTAAAAATTTGCATCATATATTATCTATGAGGAAAGTCTAGGATTGGTATGGTCCATATTTTTGAAGACAATGAAAAGCACTTGTTCGAAGCGTTATCCAACAGCTCCGACTCGGCATATTTTTTTGCAAGCGACATGAAGGCAAATATTGCCGTATGGTCAAAATCTGCGCAAAAATATTTGGGGCTTGAAAAAGAGTGCATCGAAAACATTCGTGAATTTTGGGAAAACCGCATTCACCCTGATGATAAGGAACTATTCCACGGCTATTTCGATTCTGTTTTGTCCAGTCATGGGAATCATCACGATATTGAATACCGGATTCTCACTGCGACAGGCAAATACGAATGGTTACATTGCAGCAGCTACATCTACTACGATGAAAAGGGGCATCCGGATCACGCCGCAGGCTTTATACGCCCTCTCGGTTACCGAAACAAGATCGACCCCGTGTCGAATTTGAGAACCGTCCACGAGTTCCGCGATAATTTACAGAATCGTTTGCAGAAAAACGACCGTGGCGCGATCCTGATGTTCGACTTGATCAACTTTAAAAAGATCATCGACGATTACAGCTATTCTTTTGGCGACCGTTTTCTTTACACGATGGGAACGCTTCTCAAGCAAGCCCTCTCCAAGGAAGATTCCATTTTCCGAATGCAGGGTTCAAACTTTGCCGTCATCATCAAGTCGTGCAAAAAGTCCGACATCCAAGCGGCGTTTGAAGCGATCCGTCAAGTTTTGAGCCATGTCACAGTAGACAACATCGAAATCAATCAGGATTTTGTCTGCTCAGCGACCATCTTCCCTTCCAACGGTGTCGATGTGGACCGCTTACAGCAAAACCTTTTCTACGGCGTCGAATACGCCAAGGAGAACAACAGCCGAGAACTCGTCTATTACACGGACGACCTTTACCTGCAAAACATTCGCCAGGCACAGTTGCGCGAAGCAATCAAAAAGAGCATCCGCAACCACTTTGAAGGTTTTGAACTTTTCTACCAGCCCATCGTCCACTCGGAAGAAAAAATCTGCGAGTCCGCCGAAGCGCTTCTCCGTTTCCACACGCCGGAACTCGGCATGGTCAGTCCCATGGATTTTATTCCTATCTTGGAAACCTCAAAAGACATCATCTCCGTGGGAGCGTGGGTCATTGAAAAGGCGATGGAAACCGTTAAAGAATGGCAAACGATCAATCCGGATTTCAAACAAATTCACGTCAATGTTTCCACGATTCAATTCCACGTCCCCGGATTCAAGAAATTCGTTTTCGACACGCTCAAAAAATACAGTCTGCCCGGTTCCGCGCTTGTCCTTGAACTCACGGAATCCTGCCGTGTGAAATCGACGGCGGAATTCGCTGAGCTTTTTGAAGAATTCAAGCGCCACGGCGTGATGACTGCCTTAGATGATTTCGGAACAGGCTACGCTTCGCTGATCGTTCTTTGCGATATTCCCGTGGACATCCTAAAACTGGACCTTCAGCTGACACAGAACTTTGTGAAGCATCCACAGCACCGCGCCATTTTAAAACTCGTCGCAGACCTTTGCAAGAACGGAAAAATTCGTTTATGCGCAGAAGGCGTCGAAACCGAAGAATCGCTTTCCTTGATGAAGAACGCCGGGGCGGATCTCATCCAAGGCTATTTCTTTTCGAAGCCTCTCCCCGAAGCGGAATTCCGAAAGAAATACATCGAAATGACTTAAAACACAAAGCGCCACCCGAATGGGTGGCGTTTTGTGCGAGGAGAGAGAGGGATTCGAACCCTCGGACCCCTAGAAGGAGTCTACGGTTTTCGAGACCGTCTCGATCGACCAACTCCGACATCTCTCCGTTGGTGTCACCAAATTTATAAAAAAATTTCAAAAAACCGAGGGGCTTTCAAAAAAAGGTTCGAATTTCTATATTGCATCCCTAATATGCAAGATGAAAACAATTCTGAACTGACTATCGCTGAAAATGGTGTAACCGAAACATCCGATTTCGCAGAAAAAGCGTTAAAATTCAGCGATTTGGGACTTTCTCCTGAAGTTCTCGAAGGAGTCAAAAATGCCGGCTACGAAACTCCCTCGCCCATCCAGGAAAAGGCTATCCCCATTTTTCTTTCGGGGAAAAATCTCCTCGGCACAGCTCAAACGGGTACAGGTAAGACTGCAGCCTTTACGCTGCCGCTTCTCTCCCACCTGCAATTCAAGAAGGGCGAAACCTCCATGCTCGTCCTTTCCCCGACCCGCGAACTGGCAGTCCAGGTTGCCGAAGCGGTTCAGCATTTTGCAGTCGCCCTGCCGAATGTCCATGTTGTTCCGGTTTACGGCGGACAAGATATCGGCATTCAATTTCGCGCCTTGAAGCGTACCCCGCAGATCGTGGTGGCAACGCCGGGTCGATTGATCGACCATCTGAAGCGTGGAACGATCAGCCTTGAAAATGTCCAGGCGGTCGTCTTGGACGAAGCCGATGAAATGCTCGACATGGGCTTCATGGACGAAGTCGAAGAGATTCTTTCCAAAATTCCGCAAAGTGCACAGCGCGGTCTCTTCAGCGCCACGATGCCGTCGAACGTTCGAAAGATCATCGACCGTTACCTCGGCGAATACGAAGAAGCCTGCATCGAAGCGAAAACCGCTACGGTCGATAAGGTCCGTCAGCGTTACCTGACCGTTCGCTCCGAACAGAAGATGGAAGCCCTCACCCGCGTTCTCGAAGGGGAAACCTATGACGGCGTGATTATCTTCGTGCGCACAAAACAGCTCGCCTCCGACGTTTCCGAACGTTTGGAAGCCCGGGGCTTTAACGCAGCTCCTTTAAGCGGCGACCTCGCCCAGACTCTCCGTGAACGCACCGTGAACCGCTTGAAGGAAGGCAAGATCGACATTCTCGTCGCCACGGACGTCGCAGCCCGCGGACTCGATGTGGACCGCATATCTCACGTCATCAACTACGACGTGCCTTACGACACCGAATCTTACGTGCACCGCATTGGCCGTACTGCCCGTGCAGGCCGCGAAGGGAACGCCATTCTCTTCATCACTCCGCGCGAACGTCGCATGCTGAAGATGATCGAAAAGGCAACCCGCAAAAAGATCGACCCGATGGAAATTCCGACGGGCGAACAGATCAGCGAACGCCGCGTTTCCATGTTCAAGCAAAAGGTTCTCGACACCCTCGCCGAAGGCGCTCTCGAAGAATTCCGCAACCTGGTGGAAGCCCTTGTCGAAGAAAAGGGGATTCCGGCTCTTGAAATCGCAGCCGCTGTAACAAAGCTCGCCCAGGCTGGTCAGCCGCTCTTCCCCACGGATCTTCCGGACATCAAATCGGTTCCACTCCGCGAAGAACGTCGCAAAGCAAGCGAAGACAAGTTCGGCAACGGTCCTAAGGACCACGCTCCACGCGTCGAAAAGGACAACGGTGTCGAAGAAGGTTACGAACGTTACTACTTGGGCGTCGGACGTCGTGATCACGTTTCCCCGCGTGACATCGTCGGCGCCATCGCCGGCGAATCCGGAATTTCTTCGGGTGAAATCGGACGCATTAAACTCTTCGACCGTTTCAGTACCGTGGAACTGCCGGAAGGTCTCGCCCCGGAACTCAGGATGATCCTCGAAGAAATGACCATCCGCGGCAATCCTTCGAAGTTCCGTCTCATGACCGACGACAAGCCTTTGCCGACCGAACGCGAATCCTTTGGAGACAGAAAGCGCAACCGCGATTTCGTGAGCCGCAGAGACCGCAACCGCGGTGACCGCCGCAAGGGCAAAAAGGACTTCCGCGAACGTCCATTCCGCGAACGCGACGACAAGCCTTTCCGTAAGACGCGTCGTTTTGGTCGACACTAAAAAATTCAAATAGAAAAGCGGTCTGCATTTTAGACCGCTTTTTTATACCTTCAAGACTGAAAAGCGTTTCTTTAGAACAGCTTTCGTGCGCGCTGTTCGAGGAACAGATTCACAAGCGCGATAGCCGCCATGCTTTCCACAATCACCGGAGCGCGCAAAGCGACGCAAGGATCGTGACGTCCACGGGCAGCAAGCGTCCCGTTTTGATGATCGCGGCCAGCCGTCTCCTGTTCCTGGGCAATCGTCGCGGTCGGCTTAAAAGCAATACGGCAATGGATTGTTTCGCCGTTCGTGATACCGCCGAGAATACCACCCGCGTGATTCGTCAGGGTGCGGTACTTGCCGTCTTCAAAACGGATAACGTCGTTGTTTTCCGAGCCGTGCAATTCTGCGGCATGGAAACCTTCACCAATTTCAAAGCCCTTCACGGCAGAAATGCTAAGAAGCGCCCCGCCGAGAACCGCCTGAGCCTTATCAAACACAGGTTCCCCGACTGCAACCGGAGGTTTGCGAATATCCAAAGCCAAAACCGCTCCTATCGAATCCTTCGCAAACTTTGCTTCTGCCACTGCCTTCGCCATTTTTTCGCTCGCTTCCGGATCTGGGCAGCGGACCGGGGACGCCTCCACGGCTTCGAGGGTCACCTTCGACGCATCCACGTTCGAGGTCACGGTTCCCACCGATTCGACCCAACTCAAAATTTCCGTTCCACAGGCGAGTTTCAAAATTTTACTTGCCACAGCACCGGCAGCTACACGGGCAAGCGTTTCACGCGCTGAAGCACGACCGCCGCCACGGTAATCGCGGAATCCGTACTTCAAATCGTAAGTCAGGTCCGCATGTCCCGGTCTGTACCAGTTCATCATCTCGGTATAATCCTTGGAATGCTGATTTTCATTCCAAACAGCGAGGCAAATCGGTGTTCCTGTCGTCTTTCCTTCGAAAACACCTGAAAGAATGTGCACTTTGTCCGTTTCTTTTCGCGGCGTCACCAGGGTATTTTGCCCTGGACGGCGACGATCCATCGCCTGCTGGATGTCTTCTTCCGAAAGGGGAAGTCCTGCAGGGCAACCGTCAATGACGGCGCCAACCGCTTCACCATGGGATTCGCCCCAGGTGGAAACCGAAAATAATTTACCGTAAATGCTAGACATATATGGCGAAATATAACAATATAAGGCCCTTCAACGTTTTTTTCTCTATTTTCATCCCTTTTTGTTCTTTACCCTTTCAAATTTTTCCATTTGTTTACTATGTTTTACTCAGTGTGGTTACTTATAGAGACACGATGAAAAAAGTAATTCTCATTGTTTGCGCCTTGTTGGCTATCCAAGTTTGGGCACAGTCTTCGACTGGCTTTGCTGGCATTAACTTTGGACTCAACAGAGAAAGCGTTATCGAAGAAATCATGAAGCTGGGATACGACCCGCTGGGTTCCGCTGATGGAGCAGACCGCGTTGTAATCCCTGTGTACATGATGGACGAACTGCCGGTGCAGGTCGATTTCCTCTTCAACAAGAACGATCACTTCTACGCCTTTGAAGTTCGCACTGGCCGTATGGAAGTCGACCGTCTCCCCAAAGTTTTCGAAGCTCTCGAATACATGTCCGACCGGTTTGTCGATCGTTACGGCAAAAAGGTTCGTACGACGGAACTTCAGGAAGCCGACATCAAGCCCAGCGTTCATAACCTGTACAAGCAGTGGACAAACCACAAGAGCTTGAATATTTACACGGCGATTATCTATAAAGACGGTCGCTATTATACGGTCGGTTCGGTCACCAACCGCAAGCTCGCCAAGGAACAGTCCAAAAGCAAGTCGAAGAAACACGATTTCTCGGACATGATGCCGAACTAAAATTTTCACAGTTTTGAATTCAAGGCGAATCACTGAAGATTCGCCTTTTTTCGTCTTTCTTCCAGAATGGAATCTTCCTTCATCGCCGCGGCAGCTTCTTCCGCAGTCCACGGATGCCGTGGCAAAGTCTGCGAAAAAGCCGCGATATCAACCATTTCATCCAAAGGGATTTCGTCGTAATACGGTAACATGCCTCGAACGGAATCTCCAAAATTCATCATGTACCAGAACGTCGGAGCCTCGTCATGGGCCGTCGTTCCAATGTACCGCGGATGCCACATATCGCCCGAAAGGTTCATACGCCTTCCGTCATCACCGTGACACGGGCGGCAATTCCGCATAAAAAGCTTTTCACCCCGGACAAGATCTGCCCCTCTAATCATTCCGTTCGAATCGAGCAGATTGTAAACCAGGTGCGCCATTCGTTTATCTACAATCGTCAGCGTATCCGCCGCCGATCCCGGTTCCGGAACCTCGGGCGCGCCACCCAGACACAAGTCCACGCCTAGCGCGACTCCATAAAGGATCGGGGCCGTATAAAGGAACTTCTTCCAGGTTTTTCTTTTCATATTCCCAAAATAGATTTTATATTGCTTTCCGCATGATGGATTTTCAAAACATAATATGGGAAGGGCGCTGGGCTCTCGATTCCGAAAAGGCAAGGACCTGTGCCCCCGCCGCCAATTTTTCTTTTTCTTTTGAAGGCCAATCTCTCGATCTCGAAATGGAGGGAGAAGCCCGTTTCAAAGTCGAAATTGACGGAAACGAACTTCCGGAGCTTTTGACGCGCGAACGCAAGCTCTACCACGTCGCCGAAGGTCTCTCTTCAGGCGTTCATACAGCTCGCATTTGGAAGAAGACCGAATCGGAATTCGGAAGTGTTGTGCTTTACAGCACATCCCCGGCGCCGACCGTTTCCCAATCCCAAAACACGAGCGCCCTCTCCCAAAGCGGCATTTCGCAAATCGAATTCATCGGAGATTCTTACACGGTAGGCTTTGGAAATGCAGCTCGCGATCCGATTACGGGAACCCCTTTTACGACGACGGACGCTTCCCAGAGCTACGGCGTTTTGACCGCCCAAAAACTCGGAGCGTCCTTTGCAATCAATGCTTACAGCGGACGCGGCCTTGTACAAAACTACATGCGCATGGCGCCGAACTGGACGATTCCCAAACTGTACGCATACACACTCGGTGGCGAAGCGCCCTTGGGAAGTTCTCCCCTATGGAACTTTAAACAGTTCGATCCACAGGTCGTTTGTCTGTTCGTCGGCATCAACGATTGGCAGGGAGAAGGCCCGCATCCCGAGGCAAAAGCCTTTGATAGCGCCTATGCGGATTTTTTGGACAAGCTTCGCGAGCACTATACGCGACCGCAGTTCGTGCTGATTTCGACCGAAGTCTACCCGGTGAACTATTTGCCGGAAAGGGTGGAAACCGTTCTTACCCAAGAACTTAGCCGTGGAAACCGGGACGTTTCACACCTATTTTTAGAGACTCCGCACAATGCCGGGCTCGATTTTCATCCAAACTTACAGCGTCATCAGCAAATGGCAGAATCTTTGTATCTAAAAATTAAGGATATTTCGATTCAGAAAAAATCTATTTAATGTATTTTAAATATAACTTATGAAAGTTATTTGGCTAAAATTAATGTCCATTTTCCGCTTGAACTTGATGATTGCATTCTTGCTTTCCGTCACAGTGATTGCACTTTTTTGGAATAAATATGGGATGGACGACATTTACACCATCCAGCCAGCCACCTATCCATACATTGTAGGCCAGACAGACTCGGTAGACGGCGGAGCTTCCGTTTTGGAACTCACCCGCACGGACTCTTCCATCGTCATGGATTACGAACTGCGAGAAGGTTATCCCTACCCTTACGTCAACATGCAGATTTATCTGGGTGACGGCAAGAGCCACGGCAAGGACCTTTCCCATTACGACAGCATTTACATTTGGGTGAAACCGCGTGGCGAAGGCTCAGTGCGTCTTTACCTGCGCGCCTGGGACGATTCCATTTCGAAACCCGGAGACCAGTCGACTCTGAAATTCAATGAGCTCGAATTCTTCCCGCTCGAAGAAACCTACCCCGCTGTTTTCGTTCCGATTGAATTCCGCGTTGCCGGTTGGTGGGTTTCTCAGCACAACGTGAACGCTCACCACGCCCGCGTCGATCTTTCGAATATCCCATTAATTGAAATCCAGACGGGAACCGCCGCGCCTCTCGGTTACGGCACTCTCGAAATCATGGGCATCACATTTAAGGGGAAACTCATTTCTGCCGAAAAGTTGATGTTCGTTCTTATCGCTCTCTGGTTCTTCTCCTTCCTCTTCTACCTGATTCTTCGCTTGCGTGATTACAGCATTCAGCGCAACACGGAACGAAAACGTCGCGAAGAACTGGAACACAACCTGGTCGTCCTTGAAGTCGAAAAGTCCGACTACGAAAAAGCTTCGAAGGAAGACGCCCTTACAGGTTGCTTGAACCGCGCCGGTTTCACGAGCGTTCTGACTCGGGAACAGGAACGTTTGAACAACGGCGGAGGCGCCCTCTCGTTCATCATGCTCGACATTGACTTCTTCAAGAAGATCAACGACACTTGGGGCCACAGCGTTGGCGATGAAGTTCTCGTGAACCTTTCTAAGCTCATCCGTAGCCGCATCCGTACAACCGATGCCCTTGTGCGTTGGGGTGGTGAAGAATTCGTGATTCTCTGCAGCGACACGCCACTGCAGAACGCCCAGTTCCTCGCCGAAAAGCTCCGTGTGAACGTGGAAAATACTCAGCTGATTTCCCAGCAGCAGATCACGTGCTCGTTCGGCGTTGCCGAAATGCTCCCGCATGAAGATCCGAAGATCGTTTTCGAACATTTGGACAAGGCTCTCTACAGTTCGAAGCGCGGAGGTAGAAACAGCGTAACGGCCGCAATCAAAAAGATTTGACTATGAAAAAATTTCTACTTCTCTTGACATTGGCATTCCTTTTCGGCTGCGCCAAGAAGATTCCCGAATTCATTCCGCTGTCCGTGAACTGGTACGGCTTTGAAGGCGATGTCCAGGCGGTCAATCCGTCTTACAAGCCAGCCGAAATCGATTCGACTTTGGAAGAAGCCTGCCTGATTTCGATGACCCGTACCCTAATGGAAGACAAGGTTATCCAGGAAAAGTCCAAGAACGGAAAGGAATTCAACGTTCAATATCTAGGCGTCGCTGCAAAAGAAGGTTCCGCTCTTGAATTCCGCGGGCAGTGCGCCAATCCCGAAGACAACACGGATTTCGAAAAGGCGATTCTTTTCTTTGTGCCGGAAAAGAACTGCAATTTGACAGCCCGTTGCGAAAAGGGCGGCAAGATTCAAAATCTCAAAATCTTCTAGTAAAAAAACAATTCTGCATTCTCCCGTGCGTTCTGCTCGGGATTTTTTTGTTTAGATTGAAACTATGCAGTTGAGGTCTATTTTCCACTTTAATTCGGAGCGTATTCTCCTGTTGCTCGGAGACGCGCTTCTGATTGCTCTTGCCGTAGCGCTTTCGTACGCGGTGGCGTTTATTGGCGAATCATCCCTGCTGCTTTCCATCGAAGGTTTTTACAGCGTTCTCTTGTACTGGCTTGGGACGCTTCTCGTCTTTGCTTACGGAGGCCTTTACGCCAAGCCGACGACGGATTTTTCCCGGAAAAAATTCAAATGGCTCGCCATGATGAACACGTATGTCGTCGGAGCCGTTTTTTTGACGGAATACGTCCTCGATCCTGAAATTTGGCTCTTCGCCCTCGTCTTTATGCTCGCCTCTTTCATTGTGCGCACGATCACATCCACCTGTTGCGTTCTCCAAGGGAACAAGACGGATTTGACAATGATCGCCGTAATCCCGTTCGTCATCGGGGCAATCGTCACTTTGACCCTGACCCCAAAAATTTTGCCATTTGCACCGCTTCCGGACTCCGCTTTGACGATTTCCGGGCTTGCCACCTTCCTTTACTTCCTCTACAGCACAGCTCTGCTCTCCTTGGGACGCTTTATTCTTGCGAAGTTATCTGCCCTAAAAGAAACGGTTCCGTTGTAAATCTTTACAACGTTCATCCAAGTCCAAAGCCTTGAATCGTCCGTTTTTCCAATTATTTTGAGAGCATGAACCCAATTTTTGATTACACAGATTACCGAGCCTGGTTACGCGACGCCTTCGAAAATTACAAGAAGGAGCGATGCGCCGTATCCTGGCGGTATATGGCTTCAAAAATCGGGGGCGATCCGGGTAACCTTTTACGCGTTGCCCAGGGAAAAATCCAACTTTCCATCAAATATATTCAGCCGACCGCCGAATTCTTCGGATTGAACGAAAAGGAATCCGCCTACTGGACCGAACTCGTTCTTTTCGGAAGAGCGAAAAGCGACAAGGAAGCTCTCGACCATTACGAAAAAATGCTCTCCATCAAAGGCGTTTCCATTAAGCGCCTCGATGCGAAAGAACTCGAATTTTACAGACATTGGTATTCGAATGCAATCCGTTCGCTTCTCGGCATAGACGCTTTCCGCGACACCGAGGAAAGTTACAAGCGCCTCGCAGAATCCTGCACCCCAGCGATTTCTGTACGCGAAGCGAAGGATGCCGTTAAACTGTTAAAAGACCTGAAGATGATCAAGCTCGATGCTGAAGGATTCTGGTATGTCACCGAAACCTTCGTAAGCACCGGTGGGAACTGGCGTTCCGAAGCGGTCCGTCGTTTTCAGGAAGATACCATCGCACTCGCAGGCCAGTCTCTTTCGAGACACAAGCCTCCCCTGCGTGATATCAGCACGGCAACGATGACGTTCAACCGCAATATGATTGGACTTGTCCGCGAACGCATTCAAGAATTTCGCAGAGAACTTTTACGTCTGTCCAACGAAGGGACGGACGACGATGCAGTGTACCAGCTGAACGTTCAGCTGTTCCCCATTGCATTGCTCGATAAAAAGGGTGGTGAAGGATGAGAGCGAGTAAGTGGTTTTTTACAGCAGCGATTCCGCTGCTCGGGCTTTGGGGCTGCGACAGTTCGCAAGCCAAAGGTCCCGGTAGCGAAACGACAAACGGTATCGTTGCCACGGTGATTTCCGATGGCATGGTTGCCTCCTATGCAGGCGTTACCCTGCACAAAGCGGACTTCATTTCGAACGATACCACGGGAACGGTCGTTGTTCCGAATTATGAAACGGATAGCCTCGGCGGCTTTACCCTCGAAGATTTGGATACGGGCAAATACCGTCTATCCATTGCGTTAGGCGGAAAACTCCATTCCGAAGAGATTTCCTATAGCGGGAATACGTTGGACCTGGGAGAAATTACCCTCGAAGCTCCGGGAACCGTTTCGGGAACCTTTGCCGATGGAAACGGTGAAGTTCTTGCCTCTTGGATCGGCGTCTACGGTCTTGATATTCTCGTGCGCACCGATTCCGAGGGCAACTTTACACTGTCGGGACTTCCTGCCGGCGAACTCAAGATTTTTGCCCTTTCCGAAGACCGGAAATCCGTTGTCGCCGATACGAACCTGACCGTGAAAACGTCCAAGACATGCTCCTGGATTCACACGGACCTTGCGGACAGAAGCTCTTCCAGTGCCGAAGATCCCGGAAGCTCTTCCAGCCCAGAAGAATCCAAGCCTTCTAGCTCCGCTGAATCGTCCAGTTCAAGCGAACTTTCCAGTTCCTCTTCGAAGGAATTCGTTTCGATGGTTTTCGAAGATTTCGAAGACTCCGTCTCCTTCGCGGCTAAAAATTGGTACTTCTCGGCGGACACCGCGGCCCAGATCAATTACCCGACCCTATTGAGCAATTACTGGGATGCCGTCGTCGACAATTCCGACCGAAATGGTCATGTTTTCAGCGGATACTTTTCGACAGAGCCCGGCGGCTACGTGATCTTTGGAACCCGGATTTCCACGGAAGGCATCGATATGAGCGACTTGGATTCCGTAACCTTTTACGCCAAAGGTTCGGGAAACCTCCGTTTTGCCTTGGAGCGATGGGAAAGCACTTCCTCCGACAATCTCAAAGCCTGGACCAAAGACCTGCCTTTAACGAGTTCTTGGACGCGTTTTAGCGTGTCTCCGACCGACTTCCAGCTCCCAGAAGACGATACCCTTTCCACAGGTTGGGAAAGCGTCAAAAAGACCGTTACGCGTGTCCATTTCTTCGCGACAAGCGGCCAAGAAATTTCCCTTGACGATATCACCGTTTACGGGCTCACATTTTGATTACACTCCCTTTTCCCGAAGCCAATAATTAATATCTTTGGGAGTATGCAAAATCTTCAAAAAGAAGCGGATCTCGCCCGCGATTATCTCGAGAAAATCGCTACGCTCGCCGAAAAGAAATTCGACGAGCATCTCCCCCCTGAAACCGATATTCCTTGCAACTTGCACAAGGCAATGCGCTATTCCGTATTCGCCGGTGGCAAGCGTCTGCGTCCAGGCCTTGCCTGCGCCGCATTCGAACTTTTCGGCGGCAAGGGAGATAGCATTTGGTATGCAACCAGCGCTCTTGAATTTTTGCACACCTTCTCGCTGATTCACGACGATCTGCCGTGTATCGACAACGACGATTTGCGCCGAGGCAAGCCGACCGCCCACAAGCAGTTCGGTGAAGCGACTGCCGTCATGAGCGGCGATGCCCTTTGCGTCCTCGCCTTTGAACTGATCGCCAAGACCGGCAACCCGCAAGCCATGGTCAGCCTAGCCCACAAGCTCGGCACCTATGGCATGATCGGAGGAGAAATGACGGACATCGACAGCGAAGGAAAAGACGTTTCTCTCGAAGTCGTGGACTACATCCACTATCACAAGACCGCAGCTCTGATTGAAGCGTCCCTTGTGATTGGCGCTCAGCTCGCTGGGGCATCCGAATCCGACATTCAAAAGGTTGAAGCCTATGGCCGTTCGATCGGTCTCGCCTTCCAGATCGTTGACGATATCCTCGACATCGTTTCCACTACGGAAGAACTCGGCAAGGACGCCGGTTCCGACATCGCAAGCGGAAAGGCAACCTATCCGGCTCTTGTGGGCCTCGACAATTCCCGCAAGAAGGCTCAGGAACTTTACGAAGAATCCTTGAAGCAGCTCGAAGGTCTCCATGGAGATACTTCCGTTCTCAAGGCTATTGCCGCATTCATTATCACACGAGTTAAGTAATGCAACTGAAGGACGTTAAATCGCCAAAAGACATCAAAGGCTGCTCGATTACCGAGCTGAATGATCTGGCGACGCAAATTCGCGAAAAGATCATCACTCAGGTCGCTACCCACGGTGGACATTTGGCATCGAGTCTCGGTGTCGTCGAATTGACGCTCGCCTTGCACTACGTATTCAACGCCCCAGAAGACATTCTGGTTTGGGATGTCGGCCATCAGGCTTACGTGCACAAGTTGCTCACGGGCCGTTTTGATCGCTTTGAAACTCTCCGTCAGCAGGGCGGAATTTCGGGCTTCCCGAAACGTTCCGAAAGCCCTTATGACGCATTTGGCGTTGGACACGCATCTACATCGATTTCTGCCGCACTTGGCTTTGCCGTCGCCCGCGATAAACAGCACCAGCATAACAGCGTGGTCGCCGTGATAGGCGATGGCTCCATGACCGGCGGTATGGCTTTCGAAGCCCTGAACAACGCAGGACTTTCCAAGCAGAACATGACAATCATCTTGAACGACAACAAGATGAGTATCGCTCCGAACGTCGGCGGTTTCCCGAAGTACTTGAATCGCATCATTTCCGATCCGATGTACAACAAGGTCCGTTCCGATATCGACCGCGTCATGGCAAAGATTCCGGGCATCATCGGTCGTCATTTCCGCACTCTTATCCAAAGCGTGGAAAAGGCTGTGAAGAATGCGATCCGCCCGGGCCAGTTCTTTGAAGACTTGGGCATTCGCTACTTCGGACCGATTGACGGTCACGATTTGGGCGAACTCATTTCGATTCTCGAACGCGTAAAATCCATTCCGGGTCCATGCCTCATTCAGGTGATGACGGAAAAGGGCCGCGGCATGTCGTTCGCCGAAACGAATCCGAGCCAATGGCACGCTTCCGTTCCGTTTGATCCGAAGAGCGGCAAGCCTCTTTCTCCAAAGAGCCCGACCCCTTCTCTGACAAGCATCTTCGGCAAGACAATTCTTGAACTTGCAAAGAAGAACGAAAAGATCGTGGGTATTACAGGCGCCATGCCGAGTGGCTGCGGTCTCGATATTATGCAAAAGGAACTTCCTGATCGCGTGATCGACGTAGGCATTGCCGAAGAACACGCGGTGACCTTCGCTGCCGGCCTTGCCTGCGGCGGACTCGTCCCGGTTGTCGCCATCTATTCTTCTTTCCTCCAACGCGCCTACGACCAGATCATCCACGACGTCGCTCTGCAGAACTTGCATGTCGTCTTTGTCCTTGACCGCGCTGGCCTCGTCGGTGCCGACGGTCCTACTCACCACGGCTCCCTCGACCTTACCTATTTGCGTTCGATCCCGGGCCTTACCATTATGGCTCCGTCGGACGAAAATGAACTTCGCAATATGGTGACCGCTGCAATCGATATGCAGGGTCCGGTTGCGATCCGCTTCCCCCGCGGTTCGGCGCTTGCGTCTGAACTCAAGGCAGAAGTAGAACCCGTCGAATACGGGAAATTCCAAATCAAGCAACAAGGTAAAGACATTCTGCTTTTGGGCGTTGGCTTTATGCTGCATGAGCTTGAAAAGACGGCGAAGATTCTTGCCGAAAACGGTTTCAACCCCACGCTCGTGGACGCAAAATTTGTGAAACCGCTCGACAAGGAAGGCTACCGCAACCTGTTCCAATCGCACCACACAATTGTCACGTTGGAAAACAACTCCATCGTCGGCGGATTCGGTTCTGAAATCGCAGAACTTCTCGCCGATATGGATTTCCACGACAAGAAACTGATTCGCTTCGGTTTACCGGATGCATTTGTGGAACACGGTAAAATTCCGGACTTGTATCGTATGCTTGGCATTGACGGCACGTCCATTGCAAACAAACTACTGAAAGACCTATGACAGAAGAAAACAACAAATTCCCCAAGCGCGTAGTCAAACAGACCTTCGAAGGCAAGTTCGGCATGAGCGATAATCCAGCCGACCACGGTTTTGGCCGCCGTCCGGAAACTCCGGATCCAGATGCACAGGAAACCCGCAGTGAACGCCGCGAATACGGTCGTTTCCAGGATCGCAAATCTTTTGGCGACCGAGAACGCAGACCGTTTAGCGACCGCGGACGTACCCGAAAGCCGTTCAACGGTGAACGCAGCGAACGACGCTCTTTCGATGACCGCGACGACCGCAGATCCTTCAGCCGCGACGGCGAACGCCGTTCCTACGGGGATCGTGGCGAACGTCGTTCCTTCGGCGACCGCGACGACCGCAGATCCTTCAGCCGCGACGGCGAACGCCGTTCCTACGGGGATCGTGGTGAACGTCGTTCCTTCGGCGACCGCAACAGCCGCAGATCCTTCAGCCGCGACGGCGAACGCCGTCCGTTCGACGATAAAGCCAACCGTCCAATTTTCCGTCAGAAGCCGGAACGCAAGCTCTATGACGACGATGAAGTCGTCCGCGACGAAGAAGCCGTTCTTTCTTTTGCCGATGCTCCGGACATCACTCCGGAATCCGCAGGCACAAACCCGGCATGGTTCCGCCGCCTTCTCGCCCTCACCACAGAAAAAGGTCGTGAACGCGAAGGAAAGTTCCTCGCTGAAGGTGTCCGCGTCGTGGAAGAAATTCTCACGAACCACATCGACGTCATCATCGGAGTTTATGTCGCCGGCACAAAGAATCTCGACGAAAACGGAGCTCCGGTTTTGAACTCCCTCGGTGAAGAGACCTTCACCCCGCTCGAAAATCTCCAGTCGACTGTCGACAAGGCTCGCGAACTCAAGGTGGACATTCACGTCATCAGCGAAGATCAGATCAAGCGTCTTTCTTCGACCACGACGACGCAGGGAATTCTCGCCGTTTGCCGTTCCGCAAGTACAAAGCCGAATTATGAAAAGAGCCGCAGCATCGTCACTCTCGTCGATGCCGTGCAGGATCCAGGCAACCTCGGTGCAATTTTCCGCACGAGCCTCGGTTTCAATTCCTCGGGCGTAATCGTCGGTAAGGGTTCCGTGAACCCGTTCAACCCGAAGGTCGTCCGCGGCTCCTCGGGCACGTTCCTCCGCGTTCCATTTGAAAAGGACCGCGACTTGATCGACGCTATCAACGAACTGCACAAGTTCGGCTACACGATCATCGCTACGGATTTACACGGTCGTCAGAGCCTCTCTGAAATCGAACCGCGCAAGCTCCGCAAGGTCGCATTCCTCGTCGGCAACGAAGGCGCAGGTACGGACCAGCATTTGATCGACATTTCCGATGAAACCGTGAAGATCCCGATGTCCAGCGATCTCGAATCCCTGAACGTCTCCGTCGCACACGGCATTCTCTCTTACGAAATGGCAAAGATTCAGAAGGACCTCTAATGAAATTCTCCGATTGTCTTGAAGCTCGAATCCAGGAATGCGGCAACCCGATTTGCCTCGGTATGGATCCTAAGCTTTCCTTGATGCCTGTGGAACGCAAGCATGGTGAAGTCCAGTCCGAAGAAGAAAAAATCAAATTCTTCTACATGGACATTTTGGAAGAATGCTCCAAGCGTAACGTGAAACCGGCCGTGGTAAAGCCGAACAGTGCCTATTACGAACGTATCAGCATTCAGGGCATGCAGATTCTGCACGATCTGATCGCCGCTTACAAGGGCGAAGGCATTCCTGTAGTGCTGGACGCCAAACGCGGCGACATTGGAAAAACCAGCGCCGCTTATGCAGACGCCGCCTTCAACGTTTACGGTGCAGACGCCGTGACTGTTAGCCCTTGGATGGGTAAGGATTCCGTCGGTCCCTTCCTTGAACACCCGGCAAACGGCGGCGTTTACGCCCTTCTCCGCACAAGCAACAAGGGTGCAGCGGACTTTCAGGATCTTCCTGTCGAAGGCAGCACTGCATTCTTCTCGGTGGCAAAAAAGCTGATCGAATGGGACAATGGAAATCTCGGAGCCGTCGTCGGCGCAACGCACCCGGAAGAACTGGAACGCATCACGGCATTCTTTGCCGCAGCAAACCATGAAATTCCGTTCCTTATTCCGGGCGTTTCCATTCCGGGCGTCCCGGGTGGACAGGGCGGCGATGCCAAGACCGTTTTGCAAGCTATCGCAAACGGTGGCGGCAAGCGCAAGTTCCATGTTCTCAACAGTTCGAGCGGCTTGAATTTCGCCTGGCAACGCACAGGCAAAGAAGCCGAATACGCTTCTGCTTGCGTCGATGCTATCGAATCTTTGGCCGAAGCGATCCGTTAACGCTCAGATTAAATACATTATTTGAGTATGCGTCATCTTGTTTGCATTCTTCTTTCTTGTGCAATTGTCGCTCTCGCATTCCATTATGCAGAGCCGCTGCCCAAGCTACCCCAAAAAGAAGAATTCCTGCCCAAGGCGGAATATGCGAAAGCTCTCGCCATGGGTCACAATGTGACCGCATCGGGTCTTTTCTGGATTAGCGGTATCATCGATCTCGGTGAAAGTTACCTGTACGGGACATCCTACGCATGGCTTTCCCATGTGGGCAACCTTTCTACCGAGCTGGATTCGCTTTTCCGCACGCCGTATAATGTCGTCGGCAGTATCACGAACAACGACGAACCGGACACAACCGACTTTATCGTGATGCGCCGAGCCGTGCGCGTGTACCCGGATGACTGGCGTTTGGCGGTTTACTTCGCCCTGCGTCTTGCAAACAGTCCCACGCACAATTATGCGGAAGCTGCAAAAATCATGAAGCACTTCTCGACTTCAAAAGACACGACCATTCCGCCACACATCAAATCGATTTACCGCAACTTCGAGCTGAACACCATGCAGACCGAAATGGCGCTCGAAATGCTCATCAACGACGCACTCAATCCGCAATTCAAAGACTTGATCAAGGGCTTTACCCCAAAGACTTTGCGCGCCCTGCATCGTAAGGGAGAACCAGATACAAACATCGTCAATGAAGTTTCCTTTATCATGAAGAAGCTCAGTGAACATGCGATCGATCCGAATTACGCCTACCAACGTTTGCTCTCCTTCAAAATGGAAGAACCCGACGACTCCGCTTCTGCAAAAGAACCTGACACGACCACAGCGAACGACACTGCGACTATCGCAAACTAACTTTCAGAAATTCAGAAAAAGATTTAACGCCCCGCAGCCTGCGAGGCTCTTTCTTTATTGCGGGAAAGTCCCATCAGTTCAAAGGCGTTCGCACTGCGTATAAAGTAATCTTTAGCGACGTCAGAACGTTTTTCATTTAGACCGCGGTAATAAAGGATCGTTGCCGACATAAAGGGGCGACCCGCATTTATCGAACTTTGCAAGGCGACATTGTAAAGCGAATCCGCTTTTGATTCTTGCAACAGGTTTGCCATTCGGGCTGCGGTAAAGGCGAGCTTGCCAGGAGCATCTCCGTCCAAAGCGTCATCCGCATCTTCTAAATACTTTTGGGCATTCGCACGGTCACCTTTGCCAGCAAAGGCGATTCCTGCGACACAGAGAATGTTTCCACGAAGTGCGTCCGGAATCTCTTTCAAGAATTCCACGGACATCGAATATTTAAGTTCAATGACCTTGTCGTAATTCTCCTGTTCCAGGAAGATTTCCATCCAGGCGAGATAGTAAGCGGCAAGAGTATTCGTATCCAGTTCCGCCTTGTGAACCTGCAAAAGAAGACCCTGGGCGAACTCCAAGTCCAGGCTCTGCGCCCGCAACGTCGCCATCGAAATCAAGATGCGTCCTTCCGAAGAAATATCCGATTCTTTACGGCTCGAAAGCAAAGCGCGTTCGTACAAGCCATAAGCCTTGGCGAACTTCCCCGCTCGCACTGCTTTGTCTGCGCGGAACGAAAGGTCCTTGGATTCTGACGAGGCAAAAGCGCACACGGCAACAAGCAAACTTGACATCAACATACGACGGATTACCATGTATCCTCCGCCACAAACGGAACAGAGTCACGGTTCGGCATCGAACGGCGAATAATCCACATGTTCGAAATGCCTTCCATCAAGTCATCCGCGTTTTGCAAAGTTTCTTCGCCACGGGCGACGATTCCATTCATGCTCCCCACGACCCTGCCGAGGGAATCCATCGTTCCGTTCAAACGACCAAAGACGCCGTCTAACGAAAGGAATACGTTGTCAAGCTTCTGCGGCGTGTCTTCCATTTCAACACTCATCGCCGAAAGCTTTGTCGTGAGCGAATCCGTGCGGTAAAGGATTCTCGGCAAAGTTCCCGACAAAATATCCAGCAGCTGGATGCCTTCGTAAGAGAAGTAATCCAAGCGGTCCAACTGGCGGTTCAGCTTTTCGTAAATCGTTCTCGATCCGAGAAGGGCTCCGATGGTCGTATTCGTATCCATCGTCAAAGCGACTAGCGTATCGGCCTGATTGATCAGCACGGTCACATGTTCGAGCACCTCATTCAGCGTTTCGATCACCGTTTCAATATCCTGTGATTTGCCTGCGGTAATCGTTTCGCCGTCTTCCAGCATACGGCCTTCACCTTTGCGAACATCCACGTTCACCACACGTTCCGAAATCACGTTCTGGTCACGAATGGCGAAGATCGTAGCGCGGTCCGTAATCCACGGTTGGAATTCTTTTCGGATCGTAAATTCCATGCGCACCATTCCCGACGTTTCGATTTTCATGTCGGAAACATGTCCAATGCTCACGCCGCTGATTTGCACATCCGTTCCGGGATGCAAACCGTGGGCTTTCTCAAAATTACTGTAGAGCTTGTATTCTTCGATACCGATAACCCCTGCGGTCATCATTCGGGCATACAATACAAACAAGAAGACCATTACGGAGAATGTGATGAAAACGCCGACCAAGAGGCCAGACAAATCCATCCAATTAATTTTCCGAACCGGTTTAAGCAACCAGCAATCTCCTTATCCAAAACGTCCACCTTAGGACTTAAAAAAAATACGCTTTTTTCGCTACGAAAAGGAGGAATCCAACTGAAAATCTCGCAAATTGCGGAACATTTCATGCGCCATCGGCGTATCGGAATCCAGCCATTCTTCAAATTTCATGCGCTTGCTCAAACGTTTATTTTCTAAAAAACAAAGATCCGCGCCAAGCTCTCTCGATATCAAAAGGTCATGTGTCACAAGGATCATCGACGTTTTGAACAACGCCTGCATGTTGTCGATCAACGGCAAAAGCGTATTGCGGTTGTAATTGTCAAGACCTGCGGTCGGTTCATCCATCAGCAGAAGACGCGGGTCCATCGCCCAGGCACGCGCAATCGCAACACGTTTCGCCACGCCAGAACTCAACATGTGCGGATATTTTTCCTGTTCATCACGTACACGCATCAAGTCCAAAGCCATGTTCACACGGCGTTCAATTTCCATTGCAGTACCACGGTGATGGTAATACAGGGGAACAAAAATGTTTTCTCGAACCGTCAAGTTCGAAATCAAAGCGCCATTCTGGAAAATCAACTCCACGCCGCGGTGCGCCACTTCCAAAGCCGTATGCTGAGAAATTGGCAAGTGTTCCCCAAAATAATAGAAATCGCCCGAATTCGGTTTATCGAGCCCTGCGATCAAGCGAAGCAACAAGCTTTTTCCTTTTCCCGATGCGCCCGCAATGCAAAGTGTTTCTCCACGGCCAAGCACCAAATCCAAACCGTCCAATGTGTCCGCAGAATCTTCCGAATAACGAAAGTGCAAATTTTCAATGCGGAGAGCTTCCCCTTGCGTCAAATCCATTAGATGATCCTCGACATTTGATTGGTATAGTCAAAGATGTAAAAGAGCGAGAACAGCACATCGATCACAATCACAAACAGAAAGGAATAAATGACCGAACGGGAGGTCGCTTTCGGCACCTGGCGAATGTCACGGCGAATATTCAAACCATGATAGCAAGCATTGATAAAAATGATGATCGCAAAAGCGACCGGCTTTAAAATCGCCATCACAAAGTCGGTCGCCGTCAACGAAAGCAGAATGGACTCCGAAATATAATGCCACGAAAGATTCAGATTCAACGACTCTCGCGAAGCGAGCACGAGTATTTTCGCGACCGCAAAACCACCACAGATACCGCACGCCGAGAACAAGATATTCGCAAGGAGCATCGCAACGATACCGCCAAAAAGCGCAGGCATCACCAGGTAACGCACCGGATTCACCCCGAGAGTTGCCAAGGCGTCCACTTCCGAATTGATCGCCATCGTCCCGATCATCGTCGTGAGAGCGGAACCGCTACGCCCCGAAATGAGGAACGCCGTCAGAATCGGGCCGATTTCACGCACCATCACCACGACCAGCAAACCGCCGAACGCATCCGAAAAGCCCACACGCGGCATGACGGTCATCGCTTCGACTATCGTCACCGTTCCCGTCAAAACGGAAACGATAAACAGAACGGGAAAAACTTCGACCACCGTAAAATAAATTTGGCGAATAATATTTCGCAGGTCACCGCGCAGATTTTGCCCTTCCGCAAAAAAGGAGTACAGGGCGCTGAAAAAAAGAAGAAGCTGTTTTCCAAAAACCGTCGACAGAAAACGACGTCCGATTTTATCGAACACCGATCCGAGCAAAGTCCAGTCGTCTAGTGTACGATGAACTTTCATTACGCCTCGACCGCTACAGTAGAAAGGATTTCCTGCCAGAGTTCGCCTAGGCCGATTTTGCGGAGCGTGCTCAAGCGAAGCGGACGGACCTGATTTTCAAAAAGCTGATTCAAAGCATTACGCGTTTTCGAAAGTTCCGACTGGTTCGCCTTATCGCATTTACTCATCACTGGCAAAACCGGACAACCCAGGGCACGAATGCCTTCGATGGTTTCCACATCAATCGGCTGCGGACCGAGCTTCGAATCGATCAAATAGACGATACCCTTCAGCTCCTTGGAATGTTCCACATAAGCGCGAATGCCGTTCTGCATTTCAGAGACTTTGTCGAACTTGACGCCGGCAAAGCCGACGCCCGGAAGGTCCACCAGGTAAAACGCCTGGTTGAATTTGAAAAAATTGATTTCCTTCGTCTTGCCCGGTTTGGAACTGATTTTCACCAGTTTCCTTCGACCGGTCAACGCATTCAACAAGGAAGATTTACCCACATTGGAGCGACCGAGAAAAGCCACCTGCGGAAGTCCATCCGTCGGCAGTTGCGAAACATTCGTCGCAGCGGTGGTAAATTCAGCCTCCATCGTCGGGCGAAATGCGTTCTTTTCGTTCGGTTTCATATTCCAGTCCTTGATTCAAATGCGCGAAGTACGGTAACTTCATCAATATACTCCAATTCGCTGCCCATGGGAATACCCCTGGCGAGGCTAGAGCGCTTTACAGGCACTCCGGCAAGGAGTTTATCGATGAGAAGTATCGTCGAATCCGCTTCCGGGCTCGATCCGAGAGCAAAAATCACCTCTTCGATCTTTTCCGTTTGAATTCTTTGAATCAGTTGCGGAATATGCAACGTTTCGGGGCCTACACCGTCGAGCGGGGAAAGAACTCCCCCGAGTACAAAGTACAGACCGTGATAAATCCCCGCATTTTCAAACGGGAGAATATCTGAAAATTTTTCCACCACGCAGATGGATCTAGAGCCTTCGCGAGCCTTGCAAATCGGGCAAGGGTCTTCTTCTGCAAAAGAATGGCATTGGCTGCAACGCTTGACTTTGTCACAGGCTTCGACAATTGTATTCGAAAGTGCTTCCGCACGTTCCCGCGGACGGGTGAGCACAAAGTAAGCAAGTCTCCGAGCGGTCTTTTTACCGATTCCCGGAAGCGATGCAAATTCCTGCACCAATTTTTCAAGGCTTGGCGGCTCAACCATGATTCCATCCGTAGGCCGCGTTCAAGCTCGCCGTCAAATCCTTGTTCGAAAGGGAGAGACGCTTCATCAGCGTACCGATACGCTCTTCTCGGTCATTTTCTACCGCTTCCGCAAGCGCAAGGAGCGTTCCGAGCTTTCCCGAGCCGTGCAACAGTGCACTCGTGATTTCCTTATCGACGTCCAAGTCTTCAAGGATCGTCGGCATCGGAGCCTTCACAAGAGCATCCATGCGGCTGACAATGCCCGTGATAAATGCTTGAGCAGGCAGGCATCCGTCCGGATCCAAAACGTCAGCCAAGGCTTCCAAGAAACGGGCTCTTTGCGAAACATTCTGGAAAAGAGGTTTTCCTTGAGTCGAACCGCCCATTTCCGGTTGCGCATAAAGTAAGAGCATCAACCAGTCCTGGATGTGCGGAACGCTGAGCCAAGCGATGGCATCTTGAATCGATTCCACCGGACGGCGACGGAATGTCTTTTGCGAATTCGCATATTGCACCAAGGCTTTCGCCACGGCAGGATGTTCAAGGAAAGTCTTTTCGATATCTGCAAGCGAAGGATCCCCTCGCAAGAACTGCAACAGGCGAAGAATCGTCGCAAGCGAGCCGTCCATTCTTTTACCGCGAACGATTTCCGGCTTCGCAAAGAAAAAGCCTTGAAAAAGATCGTAGCCGTCTTCAAGACGGGCTGTAAAATCTTCTTCCGTTTCCACTTTTTCTGCAAGCAGAACCATGCCGCGTTCCTTGAAGTACGGAACCGCAGCCTTCAAAGCTTCCGCCGAGTTCTCGATCAAGTCGAGCTTCACATACTTGACGTATGGGAAGAACGGTTCGAGACGCTTCAAATTTTCTGCATCAAAAATGACGTCGTCGAGGGCAAATTCATAGCCCCGTTCGTGGTATTTTTTGACGACCGACACAACGGTATCGTCCGCATCCACCGATTCGAGGATTTCCAAAACAAAACGATCGGAATCCAGCGGACTAAAAATATTGTCCAGCAGCATTTCCCGGCTGCAGTTGATGAACGCCTTGTGGTTCCCCACGAGGCGCGAAAGTCCGAAGTTATTCAACACGTTTTCCAGAACCTGGGCCGTTTCACGAACTCCATTCCGAATCAACGCCGTTTTATTATCCGGCGAATCTCGGAACAGAAGTTCATAGGCGAAAATGCCCTGATGGGAATCCAGAATCGGTTGACGGGCCAAATACGCAGGAGATTCTACGGGGCTCATCCAATTCCTTATTAAATGCGAGCGGACTTGATGCTAAAGAGGAGAATGCTACGGCAACCGATGTCCCAAAGCTTGTCCATCACTGCATTTGCATCTTCTTCCGGCACCATCGCCTTCACTGCATACCAGTCACGGCCGTGAAGCTTCGAGATAGTCGGAGCATCCAGGCCCGGAGTCATGTCGCAAGCCTTATTGAGAAGTTCCGCCGGACAGTCATACTCGATCATCATGTACGTCTTGGCAACGAGCTTGCCTTCAATACGGCGAATGAGAGTGTGGACTTCTTCAAGGTCCTGCTTTTGCGGATGGCAGAACAGAGCGGCATTGCTGTGGAACAGAGGTTCGCCCACAATGCGGAGACCGGCCTGCTTCAACGTCGTACCGGTTTCCACCACATCGACGATTGCGTCAGACACGCCAAGGCTCACAGAAATTTCAACCGCGCCTTCCAGCACGACGAAATTCATATCCTTCTTGTAATAGTTGCTGACGATATTCGGGAAGCTCGTTGCGATCGTCGCATTCTTCAGATCGTCGAGAGACTGCACCGGGCTTTCATTCGGCACGGCGGCGCACATCTTGCTTGCGCCATACGGCAAATCAAGAACCTTTACCGCCGGACTCTTCGCTTCTGCATTGAAATCGATACCGGTAATACCCGCATCAATAATGCCGCGTCCAACGTACATCGGAATATCGCTCGGACGGAGGAAGAAGAATTCAATTCCATTCTTCGAGTCGAGCTGCGTCAAAGTCTTGTACGGCTTCGAAGCCTTGTAACCGCAATCCTTCAGGAGTTCCTGGGTCGGTTCAAAGAGCATGCCTTTATTGGGAAGAGCAACCTTAATCATAATTTAGCGTACACCTCTTCGAGCTTGATGCCCTTTTCAGCCATCATCACGGCGACATAGTAAAGGACCTGAGAAAGCTCCAAGCACTGAGCGTCATGGGATTCAAAACGGGCAGCCATCCAAGATTCCGCCGCTTCTTCCACAAGCTTCTTGCCAATGCCATGGGGACCCTTCTTAAAAAGTTCAGTGGTTCCCTTGCCTTCCGGCATTTCTTTTTTTCGCTGGCAGGCGAGTGCATAGATTTCTTCAAAAGTCATATAAGCCTCGATTATGGATTTTGCTCAAATTTAACAAATATTATGGAACGCAACAAATGAAAACCTCAAAGCACCCGAAATCCTGCGTAAAAAGCACGTCCAGCCCGAGTTGCCGAACGTCACGAATTTTACTCAATTTTGTTCGCTATTTGCGGATTCTACAGCAAAAGCGTTCTATGACCTAGAGGTTATTCAAATGATTACATTCCTCATCGGCGTAGCCATCCTGATCGGGGGCTATTTTACCTATGGAAAATTCGTGGAGCGCGTTTTCGGTCCAGATGACCGAAAAACTCCTGCTATCGCTCACCCGGACGGCGTGGACCGAATCGTTCTTCCCCACTGGAAAAACGTACTCGTCCAACTGCTCAATATTGCAGGTATCGGACCTGTCATCGGCGTCATTCTCGGCATTAAATTCGGCGCCATCGTCTTTTTGCTGATGCCCCTCGGCAACGTTCTCGGCGGTGCTGTGCACGATTATTTTTCGGGTATGGTCAGCATGCGAAATGACGGCATGAACGTGCCGGCCCTTTCCCACAAGTTCCTAGGGAGAGGCCCTTCGAAAGTCGTGATGATCTTGATCGCAGTCGCCCTGATCTTTGTCGGCGCAGTCTTTACGAACACGCCGGCAGGCCTTATCAACACACCGGTTCTCGTCGGCGAAGGCAACACGTCCCCGACGATTTTCTGGGGCGCAGTCATCTCCATTTTCGTCTATTACTTTATCAGTACTTTCTTCCCGATTGACAAAATTATCGGCCGAATCTACCCGATTTTTGGCGGTCTTCTGATTCTCGCTTCCATCGCGATTCTCATCGGAATCCTCCCGGAAATCGGTACTTTGGATGAATTCTGCCTTTCCGATTTCTGGAGTAACTTCCACAAGCATCCGACCGGTCAGCCGATCATCCCGATGCTCTTTGTGACCATTGCCTGCGGCATCATCAGCGGATTCCACAGTACCCAAAGCCCGATTGTCGCACGTACGGAAAAGTCCGAACACGTCGGTCGTCAAACCTTCTACGGCATGATGATTGTCGAAGGCTTGATCGGTATGATTTGGGCTGCAGGCGGTATGTATATTTACCACAAGATGCCGGAACTCATCTCCGGTGCCTCGGGCGTGCGCGTTTTGAGCGAACTTGTGACCACCGTTCTTCCGTTTGCCCCGATTTCGATCCTCGTGGTCATCGGTGTGATTATTCTCGCGGTGACAAGCGGCGACACCTCTCTCCGCAGCCTGCGCTTGACCATTGCAGAGCTTTTAAACTTTGACCAATCGAGCCCTAAAAACCGTCTGATTTTAACAGTCCCAATCTTCGCCATTTGTGCACTGCTCATCTTGTGGAGCAATTTCAACAAAGACGGCTTTAACATCCTTTGGAATTACTTCAGCTGGTCTAACCAGGTGATGGCGGTTTGCAGCCTTTGCGTTTCGACCGTCTATCTCCGCGCCAAGAAGAAAAACTTCTGGGTTGCTTTGATTCCGTGCATGTTCATGACCTTCATCGTCTGTGCCTACATTTTCTGGGTAAGCCCGGAAAACCTCGCCGGCGCTCCGGTCGGCTTTGGCCTGCCGTATAAGGTGGCGATCATGTTCGCCTTGCAAGATGCCATCATTCTCGGATTCTTGCTTTGCGCCCGCGGCAAGGCTTTAGCCGATAAGGGCAACGCATTTCAGCCGGACTTCTGGGATTCCAGCCGAGAATTCCAAAAAAATTAATCCCTTTTTGAGTGTAAATAACCAAAAACGTCGCTTTTATGCGGCGTTTTTTTCTTAAACCCGTCATCTATCCGTGCATTAAGCACTTCATCGCCTTAGGAGCCTCTCCCCCATTCTTTGAAATTCCCTTTTTTGTTAATTTTGGAACACAAGATGATTAATGTAAACAAAGAACAACAAAGGATGATTACCGAATGAGTCGATTCCTTTCGAAATTCACGCTGTTTGGAGTAGGAGTGCTCGCCGCAATTCCGGCTTGGGCAACTTCTTACACACGTGACGAAGCCGTCAAAATAGCGCTCGAAAAATCCTCCACCATCAAAACCGCCGAAGAAGAATTGATCTCGGCGAATTCTCAGGTGGACGCCGGATACGGCAACGCGCTCCCGTCGATTGACCTTGACGCAACCGTTACCCGTATCTTTGGCTTGGATGACGTAAAAAAGAGCCACGATCTTTCCAACGCCGCATCCCAAATGGACGCCGGAACGGACGAACCTTATGCAGCAGACGTTCTCGCTCCCGCCATGGACAACTTGATTTACGGCATGAAGAGCCAAGGTTACCGTTGGCAATCCAGCGTGGGCTTGACTGCAACCCAAGTGATTTACGCCCAAGGTAAGGTTGGAACCGGCATTGAAATCGCCAAGACTTACAAAAACTTGAAAGAAGTGAGCCTCGAAAATGCCAAGGCAAACGTGCGTTACGACGTCGAAAACGCCTTTGACCAGCTCATCTTCCTCGACTCCTCCATCGCGATTCTCGAAACGAGCATCGACCAGACGCAAAAGCACATCGACTTCGTAAACAAGTCCGTCGAAAGCGGCCTCGCTTCGGAACTCGACCAGATTCGCGCCCAGCTCGAACTCGACAAGCTCAAATCGACCCTCGAAAAGACAAAGAAGAACCGCGTTCTCGCCCGCAACAATCTCTTGAACACCATGGGCCTTGAATGGGATTCCGATGCTCAGTTCGAAGGAGAGCTCCGCTTCCCTTCGGACAATCTCCCATATCCGGATACCGCCATGGCAAATGTGAAGAAACGTCGCAAGGAACTCGCCCTTCTCGATGCCCAGCAGAAGATGGCCGAAAAGAACATCGAAATTGAAGAAGGCGGATTTAAGCCGACGCTCGTTCTCGTAGGCGGCCTCAAGTATTCAAACAACAAGAACAAGTTCCACGAATGGGACGCTCCGGACTGGGACGACAACATCAACAAGTACGTCGCCCTGAACCTGACGATGAACCTCTTCAACGGTATGAAGACAAAGGAATCCGTCGTCCAGGCAAAGTCCAGCATGCGTAGCGTCCAGATTCAAAAGGAATCCACCGAACGCGCTTTCCGCGTGCAAATTGAATCCTGTGCAAACACGCTCGAAGACGCGAACAACCAGATCGAAATTCAAAAAAATCAAGTCAATTTGGCCCAGCGCAATTTTGATTTGACTGAAGCTTCGTACAAGGTGGGAAGATCCACCCAGCTCGACTTCCTCGACGCATCGCTCAAACTCCGCTCTGCAAAGAACGACTACCTTCAGGCGATTGTCGACTGGAACAAGGCTTATAACGCACTCCTTCAGGCCACCGGTGAATATTAATAAGTAGAGGAATCCATGAACAAGACATTCAAAACCCTCCTGACCATTGCAACGGCATCCATGCTCTTGGCTGCCTGCGACCAGAAAGAAGCCAAGACGGAACCGGTCGCCAAAAAAGCGTCCACCATCGAAGAAATCCAAAAGGAAAAGGGTAAGCCGGCTCGTATCGCCAAGGCCTCTACTCAAACGATTACCGACGTCCGCAAATTCAGCGGTTCGATTGAAGGCATGCAGCAGAACAGCGCCATCTGCAAGATGGGCGATCCGCTCGCCAAGATCCACGTACAAGTTGGCAGTACCGTGAAGAAGGACCAGGTCCTTGCCGAATACCTCTTCACCGGCGACAACACCCAGTACCAGCAGGCCGCAGAACAGGTGAAGCTCCTCGAAGCCGCCACCCAGCGTATGCGTGACGTCTTTGACAAGGGCGGCATCAGCCAGCAGGACATGGATGCCCAGGAAACGAATCTGAAAATAGCCAAGATGAACTTGGAAACCGCTCGCCGCGCCTCCCTGATTCTCGCTCCTGAAGCAGGTGTCGTCACCGAACTCAAGTTCAAAGAAGGCCAGACTCCGGGAGTCGGTGGCGTACTCGCCACGATTGCGAAGCTCGACAAGGTAATCTTAAAGCTCAACGTCACAAGCCAGGATATCGGCTACTTCAAGAAAGGCGCTGCCGCTACTGTAACCATCGCCGGCGAAAAGATGAAGGGTAAAGTTTCCCTGATTCCTCTCGCCGCCAATCCGACAACTCGATTCTTCCCGGTAGAAGTGACCTTCAACAACAAGGGCAAGAAGCTCCTTCCGGGCATGTACGTGACCGCAGAACTTGACGCTCGCCAGGTGAACGGTGTTGCAGTTCCGACCGAAGCCGTTGTTTACCGCAACGGTTCGAACGCCGTCTGGATCGTGGACGAAGAAGGCAAAGCCCGTCGTAAGCTCGTGAAGCTT
>NZ_JALFIA010000002.1:0-3718 GCF_022776125.1 Hallerella sp.
CGCGCAAAGGTTTTACAGAGAAGGCGGTAAAACCGTTCACCCAAAGTCCAATCAGACCTGCGATTGTGTAGCCGGATTCGCCCTGCAAACGTTGGCGATGACCTACGGCAACGTTCCCCAAATTTTGGGTCGCTCTAAAAATCAAGCCGCTGATGTATGGAAACGGATTCGGATATTGCACAATTTCTTTTGCGATGTACCGCTTCATAATAAAGAAGCTCGTCGTCTTCAAAGTCGTCGGTTGCCCGATGATCGCTTCCGCCATCTTTTTGTTGACCCAGGTTCCGAATCGGCGGAACAGGTGTTGAGCGGAATGTTCATAATAGCCGTAGACGACATCAAATCCTTCTTCAAGTTTATCGACCAATTTAAAGCTTTCGCTTGCCGGGGTCTGTCCGTCATCGTCAAGGCTTATCACGTAATCGCCGGAGGCTTCTGCGTAGCCTGCCATCAGTGCGTTGTGCTGTCCAAAATTTTTTGCAAGGCAAATGCCCTTGATTTTTTTATCCGCGCATGCGAGCTGCTTGATTTTACCCCAAACGCCGTCCGGGCTGCAGTCGTTTACCAGAACGATTTCGTAGTCGAAAATGCGGTCCTCTTTGGATTCTGCGTTTCGATTTTTTACGGTAGTGCGAATTTCGTTTACGACGGTTTCAATCGTATTTTCGCTACGGTAGCAGGGAAGCACAAAAGAAAGTAAAGTCAAATTATTTTGCTCGCTCATGGGTATGAATATAAAAACAAAATTTACATTTAAACCGTGAAGAAGTTACTTTATCCGCTGATTGCAAGTGCGTTGATTACGATTACGCCCTTTTTGATTACCTTCGAAAAGGGGCAAGATATTGTGCGCGGTCTTTTTGGCTTTAGCGAGTTCGCGCTATTGTTGCTGTTTGCCTGTGCAAGGGATCGCACGAAAGGTGCGTTGCGTATTGTGCTGCTTGTGGCGATTTCCGCTTTGATTCTTGCGGTCGCCTGGATCGATTTGCAGAATCTGCTTGCGCTCAAGAATTGGAATACGGGAGTTTATGGCGTGATTCCGCTTTTGACGTGTTCGCTTGCCGTGGCGATGATGGCGAAGGTGCCGAGTTTTCCCTTTCCGACAATCAGTTTTATTGTGTTCGTTTCGCTGATTGCGCACCTTGCGGCGTTGAACTGGAATGCGTCTCAGCCTCTGGCACAGTTCCCGGTGGTGGATTACTTGAGCCGTACTGCGCCGAATCCCGTGGAACGTAAAGTTTTGCCGGAGTCTTTTGTGCAAAAGTACAAGGTGGTGGATTCGGTAACGGTCACGCGCCATTATGTGGATACGCTTCGCAGCAACGTGGTGATTCTGGTCGAAAGCTGGGGCGTTCCGATGGAGGAGTCCCGCTTTACGGAAGAACTTCGGATTTTTGATGGGGTGGTACAACAGCTTGGGGTGCATTCGAGAATGTACAGCCGCACGCGTACCGCCGAACGTGAAGACCTGATGCTTGGATTTACGCGCGATTCCGTGACGCATGCGAAGGATACGACTTTTTTACCGCAGGAATTGGCGAAGAAAGGTTTTAAAACAAGTTTCTTTTTTGGCGGCGACAGTGCGGAACAGTGGCGTTACAAGTACATCTACCGCATTTTTAAAAACGCTTATTTCGGCGGGTTCAATCCGAATGCAAGACCGCTCGCGGTGAATGCACCCAAGCTTGACTTGAGCCTTGCGAAAGAGGCTCTTCCCGATAGCGTGATGGCGGAAAAAATCGACAGTGTACTTTCGGATTCTACCGCTTTGGATTCCACAAAACAGTTTATCGCTTGGACGACACGCGATACCAAATTCCCGTTACAAGGTCTGGGTGGAGCTTATCAAGGCTCTGCGGATGAAAATGATTCCGCGTACACGGTGCGTTTGATGGGAACCCTTCGCCTAATTGCAGACTTGGCGCGTAGGCATCCGGATGTGCGTTTTGTGGTGCAGGGTGATCACGAGCCGATTCTTTCGCCGGTCGCTTTCCAAGAACGTTTTTATAAGCGCTGGGTGCCGTTCATTGTATTAAATTGAGGGGAGAGGGTTTTATGAGCATTCGCATTCCTTTTAACAAACCGCCGTTTGTCGGTTCCGAAATTGAGTATGTACGTGCGGCTGTCGAAAGTGGTCGCATTTGTGGCGATGGACAGTTCAATCAAAAGTGCCACAAATGGTTACAGGAACATACGGGAACTTCTAAGGCGCTGCTGACGACGAGCTGTACACATGCGCTTGAAATGGCGGCGTTCCTTTGCGATATTTTACCGGGTGACGAAGTGATTATGCCTTCGTTTACTTTCGTTTCGACGGCGGACGCTTTTGCGATGCGCGGTGCGAAGTGCGTGTTTGTGGACATTCGCCCTGACACGATGAACCTTGACGAAAAAAAGATCGAAGAAGCGATTACGCCAAAGACCAGGGCGATTGTACCTGTGCATTATGCGGGTGTTTCCTGTGAAATGGATACAATCAACGCGATTGCGAAAAAGCACCACCTGTTTGTGGTCGAAGACGCGGCGCAAGGCATGATGGCGACTTACAAAGGCCGCGCTTTGGGAAATCTAGGCGACTTTGGCTGTTACAGCTATCATGAGACCAAGAATTACAGCATGGGCGAAGGCGGAGCGCTTTTGATTCGTGATCCGAAGTTTGCCGACCGTGCGGAAATCATCCGTGAAAAGGGAACGAACCGTGTGCAGTTCCACCGTGGCGAAGTCGATAAGTACACTTGGGTAGAACTCGGTTCGAGCTATTTGCCGAGTGAACTGAATGCGGCGTATTTGTATGCGGAACTGGAACAGGCGAAGCGTATTTTTGATAATCGCATGGCGAGCTGGAATGCGTATTATGAACGCTTGGAACCATTGCAGAAGAAGGGCTTGATTGAACTTCCGAAGATTCCGGAAGAATGTAAGCATAACGCGCATATGTTCTACATTAAGATGCCGGATCTGGAAGGTCGCACGAAGATGATTGCTCATCTGGTGAAACATGAAATCTTGGCCGTTTTCCATTACGTGCCGCTGCACAATGCTCCGGCGGGAAAACGTTTTGGAAGATTCTCTGGCGTAGATGCATTTACCACGCGAGAAAGCAACCGCTTGCTACGCCTTCCGATGTTCTACGGCTTAAAATTAGACGATCTCGATTTTATCTGCGACAAGATTCATGCGTTTTTCTAATTGTTTTTTCCGTGTCATTGCAAACGCAGTACACGAGCCGAAGACGTGGTTATCACAAAAGTTTCTAAGAGCGTTTTAAGAATTTCACGGTTTGAGTATTTCTATGAGTAAAAAGCTTCTTCTTCTCGGAGGCGGCCTCGCCGAAATCCCGCTGATCCAGGCCGCGCAAAAGCTGGGCTATTTTGTGATTACCACGGGCAACGCCCGTGAAGGTTTAGGTCACGCCTACGCGGATAAAAACGTTTTTGAAGATTTCTCCGATCACGAAAAAATGCTCGCCCTTGCGAAAGCTGAAGGCGTTGATCGAGTCTGCTCCGGCTGCAACGATTTCGCTTTGCTGAGCACCGCTTATGTTTGCGAAAAATTAGGCTTGCCCGGTCATGATTCTTACGAGACCAGCCTCGAAATTCACCACAAAGACAGGTACCGCGCTCTCGCTACGCGATTAAACATTCCGACGCCGAAAGCGCTCTCGGTTCACAATGCAAAAGAATTTGAAATCGCGCTTCAAACGCTCACATTTCCTGTC
>NZ_JALFIA010000010.1:0-13570 GCF_022776125.1 Hallerella sp.
GTGCGGGTCTTTTTCATAATCCTAACCGAGAATTACTTCGCGAACTTTTCGCTGGCCTTCTGCACCTTCGGGTCTGCCTGAGCAGCCTTGATCTTGCGCTTGATGTCTTCTTCAATGCCACGCTTGAGCTTGTTGGCGAGAGCGTCACCAAAACGGTCAGCGAGGGAATCGGAGAACGGTGCCGCTTTCTTCGGAGCCTGGTTAAACTTTCCAGCCGGACGACGACGAGGCTTTCTTGCAGCGGGTTTCTTGCTTTCAGCGGCGGTTGCGGTCTTAATTTCGGTGGTTTCTTTCTGTTCGTTCTCAGCCATTTTTTACCTCGGAAGAAGATGTGTATATAAATTTTCAGCGCCCAATTTAGAAAAAAAAAGTCCATTTTGGGATTATTTGACGTAAAACTGTAGTATAATTCACAAAACGCCCTCCAAAACTTACATTTTACAGACTTTTATACAGACAATCACGTAAGGGATTTTTAGTTTTGCTCAGTGTATAAATCTCTACCAAAGAGGATGAGAATGATGAATAAAAAACTTTTGGCCGCAACACTTGCCCTTTCATGTGGAATGGCATTTGCGGAAACCGGATTGGAAGGTGGCGCCGATGGTTTGCACCAGCAGAGTGCTAAAACTTTAGGCCAGGGCACGATTTCTGCCGGAATCGGTGCACAGGGCGTTGTCGATTCCAAGGCATCCGCCTACAATTACACCTACACAACTGACGGTGAGCAAACGGGCGTTGGAAACTTGATTCCATCCATGTCCTTTAACGTCCACGCCGCCATCGGTATTTTGGACTGGTTGGACTTCGGCATCGTACTCCCGGTTCACTATGATGACGTATATCCGGATAACGATGGCGATTTGTACGGCTGGGGCATCGGCGACTTGCAGACCTGGTTAAAGGTGCGTCTGCCGGTGTTTGATACCACTGACATCGTGAATGTCGCTTTTCTCGGCCAGATGTATATTCCTACCGGTGATGATATTTCCGGCATGCGTCCCCGTCACGCTTGGTACGCAAACCCTTATGGCGGAACCAACGCTTACTCTGCAGACGACTGGGCTTTGGAAGCGAGCCTGCTCTTGACTTTGGATTTCAACCAGATGGGCATTCCATTGCGTTGGAATAACAACATCGGTTACGTTGGAACAATTGGTGAAGGTTCTAACACAATGCTCTACGGCACGGGCTTGAACTTTACCGCCATCAAGGCCGCAGACCTGTTCCTCGAATACTGGGGCGAAATGCGCATTGAAAAAACAACCAAAGTCCACTCTCGCGACCCGCTCCGCGACCCGATGTGGATTACTCCGGGTGTGCGTTTCCACCTCGCTCAGGGGGTGGATCTCGCCTTGGGCTTCGATCTGGGTGTAACAGCGTTGATTCCAGAAGAAAAGCTTAAGAATAAATATGTTGTTGTTGAAAAACGTGACAACGGCAAAAGTACCAAGTACGCCGTTGGGGCTCCGATGTACGGCATGTCCGCACTTCTTACCTGGAAGGGCAATCCGTTTAAGGGCTCCAAGGATAAAGATGGTGATGGCGTCGAAGACAACAAGGACCAGTGCGCTCACACTCCGGAAGGCGTGAAAGTTGACGAAAAGGGCTGCCCGCTCGATGAAGACGGCGACAAAATCCCGGACTACCTCGACCAGTGCAAGGGCACTTCGGCTGGTACCGAAGTCGATAGCATCGGCTGCCCGGTTAAGAAGGATACCGCAGCTGCTGATACAGCAAAGCCTGCCGCAGACACCGCCAAGCCGGCTCCGATTGACACCGCAGCTATCTGCGCCGCAATCTCTGACAGCGATAAGGATAACGTCGCAGACGCTCAGGACAAATGCCCGAATACGCCGGCAAGAGCCATCGTCGACAGCACCGGTTGCCCGGTAGACTCGGATAAGGACGGCGTTGCAGACGGCCTTGACCAATGCCCAAACAATCCAGCAGGAGCCCTTGTAGACAGCACCGGTTGTCCGGTCGACTCCGATAAGGACGGTGTTCAGGACTATAAAGACAAGTGCCCTAATACTCCGGTAGGTACCAAGGTGGATTCCGTCGGCTGCACTCTCGATAGTGACTTGGACGGCGTGATCGACGCAATTGACCAGTGCCCGAACACGCTCCAGGGCGTGGAAGTGAACGAAGTCGGCTGCCCGATTCGCAAAAAGGAAGACTTGAGCAAGCTCCGCAAGGGCATTCAGTTCAAGCTCAACTCCGCAATCCTCACCAAGAAGAGCTACGGTACCTTGGACGATATCGTCGAACTGATGAATAAGTACGAACAGGCTAAGATCGAAGTTCAGGGTCATACCGATAACAGCGGTAAAGAATCCTACAACCAGAATCTTTCTGAACGCCGCGCTAAGACCGTTGCCGACTACATCATCAAGAAGGGTGTCGCTACAGACCGCGTCCGTGCTGCTGGCTACGGTTCATCCCACCCGGTCGCTGACAACAAGACGAAGGCTGGCCGCGAAGCGAATCGCCGCGTGGAACTCATCCCGTTCCACTAATCCGTCTCGTTCTGTAGAATTTGCAAAAGCCCCATCCCGTGGGGCTTTTGTTGTATATATTTTGAGAGAAAATCCTACGAGGAATTTATGAACGAAGAACGTCGAAAGTTGAGAGATGATGTTTACACACAAATGATGCTCGCCCAGGCGCGCCTGTCGAAAGACGCCAACACGCAGATGGGCGCCGTGCTCGTATCGGGCGATGGTCGCGTTCTCAGCACAGGCTATAACGGTGCCCCGGCAAGCTTTGACGACGCCACCATCCCGTACACCCGTGAAAAGCAAAAGCTTGCCTACGATCTTTTAGACGCCGACTCAGGCGCCCTCATTTCGCACCACGAGTTCGAAGCGAACAAGTACCCGTTCATGGTCCACGCCGAAATCAATGCGCTGCATTACGCCCGCGGAAAGGTTCCCCCAGGTTCCAAGCTTTACGTTATCGGCTTCCCCTGCGAACGTTGCGCTCTCGAAGTTTCCCTGTCCGGCGTCTCGGAAGTTTTCGTCACCAAGGACGATTACGACCCCAAGTCCACGCTCAACAACAGCCGCGACACAGCCTACTACATGTTCGCCCAAGCAGGCATCATCGTCACGATCTGCGGCAAGCGCATGCGCCCCGTCATTTCTAAGGTTCAGTGAGCTGCCGAACCCCGCGTCTTTGCGAGCGAAGCTTTATGAGACTCTGCAACTTGTTGCAGTAGTCGAGTTATCCTCTCCGAGGAGAAGTTATCTGATCGCCACCTACTGCATCTCGCTATGACAGCAAAAAAGGACTTCGCTTTGCGAAGTCCTTTTTCTCGGGGTAGCCAGATTCGAACTGACGACATTCTGCTCCCAAAGCAGACGCTCTACCAGACTGAGCTACACCCCGTCGGTGTGCAACAAATATAATAAAAACTCGTCCCTTGCGTAAAGTTTTTTCTCAAAGACTCTTCGCCAGTGTCATTGCGAAAGGCGCAGTCTTGAAGCATACAAAAAGGGCATCGCATGCGACGCCCTTCTCTTTTCAAAAGATTTGAAAATTACTTGTCGGTGAGGAATGCAACACCCGGAAGGACCTTGCCTTCGAGGAGTTCGAGAGAAGCGCCACCACCGGTAGAGGTGTGGGTCACCTTCTTATCTGCACCGAACTTCTTAGCAGCCGTAGCCGTATCGCCACCACCGATCACGGTGATTGCGCCAGCTGCAGTCGCTTCGACAATAGCGTCAGCCATCGCCTTCGTAGCCTTTGCGAATGCGTCGAATTCGAACACGCCAGCCGGACCGTTCCAGACGATCGTCTTAGCGGACTTGATCGCGTCGCAGAAAATTTCCGTAGACTTCGGACCCACATCGAGACCCATCCAGCCTGCCGGAATGCCTTCGGCATCGGTCACAACCTTGTTAGCGGCAGCGGCGTCGAACTTTTCAGCAGCAACGTAGTCGACCGGAAGAATAATCTTCTTGCCAGCCTTCTTAGCCTTTTCGAGGAGTTCCGGAACGAGCTTTGCACCTTCTTCGTCGAAGAGGGAGTTGCCGATTTCGATACCGTCAATCACCTTCTTGAAGGTGAAAGCCATGCCGCCGCCGATGATGATTTCGTCAGCCTTGTCGAGGAGGTTGTTGATGAGGAGAATCTTGTCAGCAACCTTAGAACCACCGAGAATGGCGAGGAACGGACGCGGAGGATTGTTCAAAACCTTGTCGAAAGCCTTGAGTTCCTTGTTCATGAGGAAGCCAGCAGCCTTCTGCGGAAGGTTCACACCAGCCATGGAGGAGTGTGCACGGTGAGCGGTGCCGAATGCGTCGTTCACATACACGTCTGCGAGCTTGGAGAGAGAAGCGCGGAAAGCTTCGACTGCAGCCGGATCAGCCTTGATCTTGGTTTCGGTGCCGTCTTCGTTCTTGACCTTTGCCTTGCCTTCTTCTTCGATGTGGAAGCGGAGGTTTTCGAGAAGGATGATTTCACCCGGCTGAGCCTTGGCACATTCTGCTTCGACTTCTGCACCGCAGCAATCGTTCAAGAACTTCACCGGCTTCTTGATGAGTTCTTCGAGCTTCTTTGCGACCGGAGCGAGCGAGAACTTAGCGTTCACCTTTCCGTTCGGACGTCCGAGGTGGGAAGCGAGAATCACAGCAGCACCCTTGTCGAGAGCATACTGGATGGTCGGGAGAGCGGCTTCGATACGCTTCGTGTTGGTGATTTCACCAGTCACCTTGTCCTGCGGAACGTTGAAGTCAACGCGAATGAAAACGCGCTTGCCAGCGAGTTCAAGATCTTCAATGGAAAGTTTTGCCATCGTAGTACCTTCTGTTAGGTTAGAGTTAAAATTTACCAACTGAAATATAAAAAAATCGTCAGTTTTAAGCGAGCGATTTCAGAGCTTTAAGCGCTTACTGCATTACATGCAAGTGTAACCGCCGTCGACCGGCACCATAATCCCGTTTACATAGCTCGATGCCGGAGAAGAAAGGAAAATGGCTGCGGTATCCAGTTCACCTTCGTTGCCATAGCGTTCCGCCGGAATCATCGTTTTGGCGTTCTGCTGGAAGAAGTCCGAATCCAAGGTTTCCTGGGTGAGCGGGGTGTAAAAATACCCCGGGCAAATGGCGTTTACGGTAATGCCCTTACTGCCCCATTCCGCGGCGAGCGCGCGGGTGAGGTTCACCACGCCACCCTTGGCAGCATGATACGGCGCGGAACCGCAGATTTTATTGCCGACGAGACCGTACATGGAAGCGATATTGATGATGCGTCCGTACTTCGCCGGGAGCATTGCCTTTTTAGCGACCGCGCGAGCGACCTTAAAGGTTCCGCCAAGATCCACGTTCAATTCACCGTTGAACTGATCGTCCGTAATATCTTCTGCCGGAGCGACTGCGCCCGTGCCAGCGTTATTCACGAGAACGTCGATGCGGCCAAACTTAACGAGGATTTCATCGACCGCCGCATTCACGCGGTCGGTGTCCGTAATATCGCACTGAACAGCCATGGTTTCGACGCCGTAGGTTTCCGCGATTTCTTTTGCAACCGCTTCAATCTTTTCTTTGCGACGAGCGAGCGCGACAATCTTTGCACCCTGATTCGCCAAGGCCTTGGCCATCTGAACTCCAAGCCCCGTGGAGCAACCCGTTACAAGAGCCACACGACCCGTCAAATCAAAATAGTTCTTCATTCTAAATCCTCCGTTGAATGGACTTTTTCAACATAGTTAAAAAAGGAAGAAAAAAGTCTTTTTTTTATAAAAAAATCCGCCTTGATCCAAAAGCGACCGGCGGGATTTCTACAAACAAAAAAATTTTACCGACTACGGAAATAATCTTTCAAATCTTCCGGAATGGCGATCGGGCGTCCGCGCTTTACGTCGACCAGAACCCATGTCGTGACCGCCGAAAAAATTTCCTTGCCGTCCGATTTGCGAACAAATTTCGAATGGCGGTTCGTGGAAACCTTGGAATACTCTGGGACCCATGTCGTGCCGACAATTTCATCGCCCAAAAACGCTTGTGCCTTATATTCCACATGCTGCGTTCGAATCATCCAGGCGCATCCAAGTTCACGCATCCGAGTAGTTCCACCGGTCACATCGGAGTGTTCGACGGCAATATCTTGAATCCACTCAACACACACAACGTTGTTCAAATGGTTGTTCTGGTCGATCATCGAATCGTCTACGCGGAATTCCTTGGTATATTCCACAAAATTCGGAATCTGTTCCATGGCTAAATGCATTTATGCACCTCTACAAATTATGGATTGTGCGCAAAACGAGAAAGGAAGGATTGCAAGCGTTCGTTCTTGGACTGTCCAAAAACATATTCCGGAGTTCCCTGTTCCACTACCACGCCGTCATCCATAAACAGCACCTGGTTCGCCACATCACGGGCAAAGGCCATTTCGTGCGTTACAATGACCATCGTCATTTCTTCTTTGGCAAGAGCCTTGATGACCTTCAAAATTTCGCCGGTGAGTTCCGGGTCAAGGGCACTCGTCGGTTCGTCAAAGAAAAGAACCTTTGGATTCATCGCGAGCGCGCGTGCAATGGAAACGCGTTGCTGCTGACCGCCCGAAAGTTCACACGGAAATGCGCGAGCCTTGTCTTCAAGGCCCATTCCTTTGAGCAGGCGCATAGCGCGAATACGGGCGCTGTGCGGTTCGAGTTTTAAAACGCGGATCGGGGCAAGCGTTATATTCTGCAACACGGTCAGGTGCGGGAACAGATTAAAGTTCTGGAATACGAGGCCCGTAGAAAGTCGAATTTCGTTAAGATCCGCCTTGGGAGCGTAACGGATCGGATCTGAACCGGGAACGACCAAGTTCTTGTTGCAAACGCGAACTTCCCCACCGTCCAAGGTTTCGAGCTGCGCAATGCAGCGCAGAAGCGTCGACTTTCCCGAACCCGAAGGGCCAATGATCGAGAGCACGTCGCCGCGCTTCATGTCAAACGAAATATCCTTCAGAATCTGAACTTTCTTTTTCTTCTTGGAATCAAAAAAGGACTTTCTGAGATGTCTAACTTCTAGAATGTGATCTTCCATAGCTCTACCGGTAATAATTCAACTTGCGTTCCAAATAACTGAAGAACACCGAAAGGATCAAGTTTGCCACGTAATAAAAGATGCCCGCGACGAACAGCGGAAAGATACTTGCGTAAGCGGCCTGTTGCTTTTTGGCGAGGGCAAAAAGTTCGGTCACTGCTATCACCTGCGCAAGGGAAGTGTCCTTTACAAGGGTGATCACTTCGTTTGCACTGGCCGGAACGACACGTTTTAAAACCTGCGGCAAAATAATGCGGAAAAAGGTTTGCACCTTGGTAAGTCCAAGCATCGTTGCCGCTTCGTACTGACCCTTCGGAATGGCTTCAATTCCACCGCGGAAGATTTCTGCAAAGTAAGCGGCATAGTTCACCGAGAATGCAAAGATGACCGCCGGAAAACGGTCAAAAGAAAGGTCTGCATTCATCGAGCGCGAAAGGTAATACGTTCCAAAGTAAATCGCAACAATCTGCAGCAAAAGAGGCGTACCGCGCATCACGGAAATGTAGAAGGTGACCGGATAACGAATCACCTTGTACTTCGACATTTTGAGGACTGCGACAAGCAGACCGAGCGGAATCGAGAAAAAAAGAGTAAGTCCAAAAATCGCAAGGGTCGTTCCAAAACCCTGTGCGAGAATCGGAAGCAGATTTTGTATTTCGGAAATCACTTGCCAAACCACTTCGTAGAAATTTCAGCAAACTTGCCGTCTGCCTTCATGGCCGAAAGAAGACTGTCAACCGTGTCGCGAAGCTTTTGGTCCTTTTTGCGGAAGGCGACTGCGTAAACTTCATCGGAAAGTCCTTCGCTCAGAACCTTAAAGCTCTTGGAGTTCGAAGTAATCCAGTACTTCGCTACGATTTCATCGAGGAAGACCGCGTCCACGCCGCCCTTGTCCAAGTCGAGAAGAGCGGTCTGGTTGTCGTCAAACGGAAGGATTTTCGCGGCGGCTTTGCCGACGTTCGATGCGTCGAGGATTTTTTGAGCGGTCGATCCGTTCTGGACTGCAATCTTTTTGCCGGCGAGAGAAGCGAGCGTCGAAAGAGAGGCGTCCTTGACGGTAAAGATCATGCGATTGTTGAGGTAAGCACCGGTGAGGTTCATCGCCTTTGCACGGGAGCTGTCCACCGAAAGGCCGTTCCAGATACAGTCGATTTTACCCGTGTTCAGTTCCTGTTCCTTGGCGTCCCAAGAGATCGGCTGCGCGCGCAGCTTAACACCCAAGCGGGCTGCAACTTCCGTGGCGAGGTCTATGTCGAAACCTACAATCTGGTTGTCCTTGCTGCGGAATCCCATCGGCGGAAAAGAATCGTCCAGGCCGAGCACAAATTCACCTGCCTGCTTGACTTTTTCAAGAGACTGATCGCCTTGTTCTTTTTTAGAATCTTCGCCGTTGCAGGCGAAAAGGACGAACGCAGACAAAAGAATCAACATTTTTTTCATATTTGATGTCCTAGTGGAATGTATGTTCAATGGGAATTTAGAAAAAGGCTCCGCCCATGCGCACGACGGACCCGGTAAATACCACGCTAAACATGAACGTTCAGAGTGTCATTGCGAGCGGAACAAAGCAATCACTTCAGCCGGAACTTTTTGAACGAGAGCGAGGAAGCCACGACAAACGTCATCGCCACCGCCACGGTCAAAATAACCGGCGCAAGGGAAATCGTGTAATAGGCGCGGGCAAAAACGTTCCCTAAAATCAAAAGCAAAAAGACGAACATGTGCGCAATCTGATTCGTAGCACGGGCTGTTTTCACTCGGAGCGAAATAAAGAGCGCAATTCCCGTAAATACAAAGCTCGTTAAAATACCGAGCAAGATAGACTTTGCATAAACGCCAAAATTCCAGAATCCCGTCGCAAGCACATACGCCGTTTCCGCAACCACCACGAACACGAGCGGCAGCGGAATCAGCGCGAGCAGTTTTCCGTAAAAAATCGACGCGGGCTTCACCGGCAAAAGCATCAACAGTTCCAAAGATCCGCGTTCACGTTCGCCCGCAAAACTGTCGGACGCAAGCGGCACGACCATCGGGGCAATCAAAAGGGCGCAGATCAGCATCATCCGCGTAAAGACCATCGGATCGTTTTCTCCCGGGAGCAGCACAAGTTGAGACACAATCAAAAGAATCGGCGGCAAAACAAAAGGGATCAAGAACTTCGGTTCGCGCAAAATCATGCCCAGTTCGTGGCGCGCTATTTTCCAAGTCGCATTCTTCATTTGCCAAGATTTCCTTCCGCTGTCTGGATCGCTCCACGGTAAACCGATTCGAGCGAAGCCTTGCCCGATTCCACATGTGCAATCTTTGCGTTTGGCGGAAAGCCGTTCTTAAAAGCTTCCGTCGATGTGCCTTCCGGCAACTGCACGTGCAGGATGAATTCATCGGTGCAAAGTTCACTCATCTTTTCGGAGCGCAAAATCTTACCCTTGTAAAGAATCGCGTAAGACGTTGCCACATGTTCCATTTCCGAAAGGATATGCGAACTCACGAGGAGCGTTCCGCCGTCTTGCTTTTTCCAATCGGATAAAAGTTCCCAGACCGCTTCACGGGCGCCCGGATCCAAATTTGCCACGGGTTCATCGAGCAGCAAGAGCCTTGGACGGTGAATCAGGGCGCGTGCGATTTGAACCTTTTGACGCGTTCCTTGCGAAAGCGCTCCCATTGCCGTAAAGACGCTCGGCAGTTCTAGCTTTTGAGCGAGAGTTTCGATTCGCGAATCCACATCCTTTACGTTGTAAAAAGACGCAAAAAATTTCAGGTATTCCGCAATCGAAAGTTTGGGATACGTTCCCGGATTTTCTAACAGAATTCCGCACTTTGAAAGGTCCAGACCGCCATCTGAATTTTTGAATTCTTCTGCAATCGAAAGAGCGTTCGAATTTGCCGCAAGGCGTCCGCACAAAATACGAAGGAGCGTCGTTTTCCCAGCCCCGTTCGGGCCGAGAAGCGCTAAGGATTCCCCTGTTTCCAGGGAAAGGTTTACACAATCCAGCGCCAAAAAATCGGACTTGGGATAGGTATAGGAAAGGCCGGAAAATTGAAAGACGGTCCGCATACGTTTCTGCAATTTAGAAATTTCTATATTGCAAGCTATGTCTGATCCAATTTCTAAAGAAGGTTTCGATAAACTGATGGAGGAATGGAAACGCCTCAAATTTGTCGAACGCCCAGAAATGCAACGCCAGGTCGGCGCTGCAGCCGCCGAAGGAGACCGTTCCGAAAACGCGGCCTACACCTACGGCAAAATGCGCCTGCGCGACATCGACCGCCGTCTGCGAGAGCTCGATAAAATTCTTGATCATGCGAAAGTCGTCTCCACCGAAGCCCCGGCCGACGGTTCTATCCGTTTTGGCGCAACGGTAACGCTCGAAGACCGCAAAACGCGCAAAAAACGCGTTTACACCCTCGTCGGCGTCCAAGAAATCGATCCGCTCCAGGGTAGAATCAGTGTAAGTTCCCCGGTGGGTCAAGCTTTGATCGGCAAAAAGAAAGGCGAGATTGTTCCTATCACGGTTCCCCGCGGTGCCATCGAATACAGCATCATCGAGATTGAATACAAATGAACTTCGTCGATTCCCACTGTCACATGGACGCCTATACGGAAAAATCCGGCGTTGAATTTGATACCTGGTGGAACTCGGTCGACCCAAAGCCCGATGCGCTCGTTCACGTTTCGTGCGAAGAGCCGACGTTTGAATACGCCAAGAAGATTTCCGATCAATATCCGAACGTTTACGCGTCTTTCGGCGTGCATCCGCTCAATGCGGATTTTTACAATGAACGCGTGGAACAGGAACTTTTAAAACTCTGGGCTCGGCCAAAAACGGTCGGCATCGGAGAAATCGGTTTCGAATACCATTACGAATGCGCAAGTCACAAAAAGCAGCGTGCAGTTTTTGAGCGCCAGCTCGAAATCGGTTTGCCGTTCCAGAAGGTTTTTGTTTTGCACTTGCGTGAAGCGGAAGAAGATTCGCTGTCCGTGTTGCGGAATGCGAACCTAAAGGGCGCGACTTTGCACGTGCACAGTTGCACGACCAGCGCCCACTTCGTCGATGAAGTTCTGAAACTTCCCTGCCGCGTTTACGTTGGGTTCACCGGAATCCTTACATTCAAAAGTGCGGCAGACGTACGTGAAGCGGCAAGCCACGTTCCACTCGACAGGCTTTTGCTCGAAACGGATTCGCCGTATCTTGCACCGGTTCCGCATCGGGGTAAGGTCAGCCACGCAGGAATGATCCCGGATACGGGAAAGGTTCTTGCCGAAGTCCAGGGGGTTCCCTTCGAAGAGCTGATGATGACCGTTCGACAGAACACGCGTGACTGCTACGGAATTTAAGCGTTTTTTGTTTTCCAATAGAAGCTCCTCAGTGACGAGGAGTTTTTTTTGATACATTTCATTTCTCAATCAAACAATTTTGAGAACATTTTGCATACTATTTAGAATTCAACAATCTTTAATTTTAATCTATTTTACACAATTTCTAGACGTAAACATTTTTTCTATTGACTTTCAGTCCGCTGTTGTTTATCTTTATTTTTGAGAACATTCTCAAACTGGTAAAGGATTGGTGATTATGCTTAAAAAATTCGCACTCTTCTCCTCAGTCGCCTTTGGGCTTGCCACTTCTGCCCAGGCTCTCACAATTAGCAAGTTCGGCGGCTGGTTCGAAACCGTTTACGCCCAATGGGCTCCGGTCAGCGGGGCGACCCGCTACAACGTTTATTGCGACGGCACCCTGATCGACGATGCGCTCGTCCGCACCTATTCTTCTTATGTACGCGCCGATATTCCGGGCGTGACCGCAGGTTCTCACACGATTCAGGTTGCGGCAGTGACCTCTGGATCGGAAACAGAATCCGCCTCCGTGACCGCAACCGCCATTGCTCACGACCGCGCGGGTTTTGCCTTTAACAACGGTCACGTTCCGGGCGCTTACAACACCGATGGTACGCTCAAGAGCGGCGCAGTGGTCATCTACGTTTCTGAAAACACGAAAAATACGGTCACACTCGACGTTCAAACCAAAAGCGACGGCACAACGACCACGTGCAAAAGCTTCCAGGGCATTTTGAACTGCATGAAGAAAGGTTATGAAACCCGCCCGATCGACTTCCGCTTTATCGGAAACGTCACCGATTCCGATTCTCTCGTCGCAGGCGACATGGTAATCGATCTCGGATCTTCGGAAACTTCTTACCTCACCATCGAAGGCATTGGCGAAGACGCTACTGCAAACGGCTGGGGCATCCGTTTAAAGAACGCGCAAAACGTGGAAATTCGCAATCTCGGCATTATGAATGTGGATAGCGATGAAGGTGACGACATCGGTCTTCAGCAGAACAACGCTTACATTTGGGTGCACAACGTGGACTTCTTCTACGGCGATGCGGGTTCCGACGCCGACCAGGCAAAGGGAGACGGTTCTCTCGACTGCAAAAAATCTACGTACATCACCTTCAGCTATAACCACTTCTGGGACAACGGCAAAAGTAACCTTCTCGGCCTTTCCGAAGGTACCTACAGCTACAATTCCACCGACTACTACATCACCTATCACCACAACTGGTACGATCATTCCGATAGCCGTCACCCGCGTGTGCGCTACTACAACGCCCACGTTTACAACAACTACTACGATGGCAATGCAAAGTATGGCGCAGGCAGCACCGAAGGCTCTTCGATCTTCATGGAAGGCAACTACTTCCGTAACTGCAAATACCCGATGCTCACCTCGATGCAGGGTAGCGACCTTTACGCGGGTACGTCCACGGCAAGCAATGACAACGCCACATTCAGCAAAGAAGACGGCGGAACGATCAAAGCTTACAACAACTACATGACGGGCACTTATACCTTTATCCCATACGGTGCAAGTTCTTATGTGAATAAGGGTTCCATGGTGACCGCATCTTCGATGGGAGTGGCCACGACGACGGACTTTGACGCCTATGTGGTTTCTAGCCGAAACACGACCGTTCCAAGCAGCATCACTTCCAAGCAAGGCGGACATTATTACAGCAACTTCGACACCGGTTCCAAAATGTATGCGTATACGGCAGAATCTCCGGAAAACGCGAAGACGACGGTAGAATCCTATGCCGGACGTATGAACGGCGGCGATTTTGATTGGACCTTTACCGATGAGGACGACGCCTCCTACGCTGTGGACATGAATCTCAAGAGCGCATTGCAATCGTACACGGGCTCCGTCAAGAGCATCCAAGGCGACGGAGAAATCGTGATCACCAGTTCTTACAGCACAGGCTCTTCAAGTTCCGCTACATCTTCGAGTTCTTCCGTTTCTTCGAGCAGTTCTAAAACCTCTTCCAGTTCGACCGTTTCTTCGAGCTCTGTTGCGACTTCCGGAACCATTACCGGCGACATCGTCCACAACTTTACCGAAGACGGCGTGGAAAGCGACGTGTTTGAAATCATGGGAAGTCTCTCTACTACCAAGGGTTCCGTAACCTACGACGGCGAAACTCTGACCCGTTGCCTCAAAATGGAATCTTCGACTTCCATCACGTTCACC
>NZ_JALFIA010000023.1:0-33481 GCF_022776125.1 Hallerella sp.
TTCTGCCAAGATTCCGAAAGATCAAAGCCGACGGAACCGACACCGTCCGAGTCCCAGGCGATTCCCGAACCATCCGTATTTTTTCCAGTAATCCCGTTTGCGATGCCACCGTCGAGGGTTGCGTCATAGCTAGACTGCCCATTATATACACTCGGATTTTTTAGACCCTTGCCTTCCATCATACAGACCGCATACGGATTCTTTCCCAAGATCCAGTCCAGCTGATCGGTCGCATATTTATCCGATTCGAAATTGACATCGTTCAAAACTTTTGCCGCGTAAGCGACCGCAGCGGAAAGGCTTGCGATACGCGCATCTTCACCCTGCCACCAGTATCCGCTTTCGTTGTCATGCGGAATAAAGAATCCGTCCTTAATCGTGCCACCGGTCTTGTAAGTTTGACGCGCATAGCCAAAGGGGTTGTCTACCTGGTTCGTCACCTTCAGCAGCCAATCATAATGCTTTTTTACCGCATCCAGAGCCGTTTTCAAATTCAAATTTTTTTCTGAAGAAGCTTCCACTTCGGCATAGCGAATCAACGCAATTAAAGGCAGTCCAGCATCGCTTGCGTGCCAGAACGGACGGGTCTTCGCGTCGTCACTCCAAAAATAACCGTTGTCGCTCAAACGGTCCATCAAATGCTTTGCACGTGCACGCGCCGCAGTCAAATAAGAATCCTCGTTTGTCGCCGTAAAAAGTTCCGTTGCAGCCAGGAGTGCCGTATAGTCGTCGATGATATTTTCCGCCCCATCGTCACAATAGGCGCAGCTTCCATCCATCGTCTGCTTGGACTGCAAATGTTCAAACGCGCGAACAGCCCCTGCCAAATACTGCGCACGGGTAGAATCGCCATCCTTCGCAAGCGTCGAAGCCTTGGCAAGAGCGGCGATCGCCATGCCACCGCCTTCGCGGAATGCTGTCTGGTAGTCGGCGCTCTTGATTCCGCTCGAACCGCTGAACGCACAGATTTCACGCGTTGCCGAAGAACTTCCCCACCCATCAAAAACGGTCATGTAGAAATAGCCTTCACCACTCAACATGCGAAGCAAAAAGTCCGCACCGTAAACGGCTTCTGTCTCCGGGTCCGTCTTTGCCACAGAAGACACCGCCGAAAGGAAAGTCGGAATGTGTTTCGCCGTAAACGCAAGAGCCCAAACCGAAAGCGGAATCTGCTGCGGATTCAAATAGTTCGCATAGGAAAGGTGCGAAAGATATTTGCTCACGTCACCGCTCGCATCATACCAACCGCCCTGCACATTGCGCTTTTCAGAGGAACCATAAATGCCGATAGAAGCATCCAAATTGAAAATATACGGCGTATCGGCACGGTCTTCATAAAAATAGTCGAGGACCGTGGAAAGCGTATTTGTTGCAAGTGCATATTCGGAAACTGTAAAAGCTCCCGAAACGGAACCGTCTGCAAGCTGAATCGTATAGGTTCCCGCTTCGAGCGAGGATCCGAGATCGATCGTGTAAAAGCTTCCACTCGAAAGCCAGCTATCGGGATTCGCGCCTACCGAAAGCGTTCCTGTCGAAACCGCAATACCGTCTTTCAAAAGCGAAAAAGCGGTCCCCGAAAGATCGGTCGTATTTTTGACAATGACCGTCACCGGTTTGCCCACATCATAACCGACCTGATTGTAGTAAAAAGTCGCTGCAGCATTTGCAGCTGTCACAAGCCCAAAAGAGGCTAAAGAAAAAGATGTAAAGATCCGTCTTTTCATTTTCATACCCTTAATTTATACACAACTTCCATTTCGGCCAAACAATTTTGATGAATTCCACCCCCCAAAAGACTCATTCTTCTTTTTTAGACGTAAAAAAAGTTCTTTTCGCTTAAATGAGTTTCCCCGTTAAAGCGATAGGCAGCCAAAACGCCCGTTCCTTTATACGATGCGATGCTGTAATCCAGACAGCAGACATTGGAGCGGAAAAGAGTCGGCTTGCCTTCGAGCCAGTAATGTCCGAAAAAGTCCGGGCGTTCCGTTTCGCGGTAAAAGTCGCGAGCCTGGACTTCGGCGGAAAGCGGTTGCGGCGGAATCTTTACGCCCGGCTGGAACGAAAGATCTTGCAATGTTTTTCCCTTGGGATCCATCCACCATTTGATGCGGGCGCGGGTGCGAAGTACTTCTTCGCTGTCGCGGTAAGTCGCTCCGTTTTCCAGTTCCACTTCTGGACCTTGGACCGTGTCCATTACGGCACGGCGAATCTTTTTGTTGGCGAGGATGCGGAAAAGATTTTCCCGATTGCTGATGATTTCTAGGCCTTCCCTGCGCAATGTCTGAATGTTTTCCATGTCAAAACAGGCATGCTGAGCGCGGAAGTTTTCCGTTTCGATAAAAAGCGGAAGCGAGAGGAACCAGTCGAGATGATCAAAGAATTCCGGCTGATAATGCTGGAAGGAAGCCATCGTTTTCGAATGGATCAAGATCTTGTTAATCGTGTGTTCGCGGAGGTAGCCGCCGTTTGGATCTTTTTGCCAAAAGTAGAGTGCGTTCAGTTCGTGGTTGCCGAGAATCGCTTGCGCAGTCCCCGCTTCGACCATTTTGCGGACAATGCGAACAGCCCCACGGGCGTCCGGGCCGCGGTCGATGTAATCCCCGAGGAAGATGGCCGTATTCGTCGGATGGCAGTAAGTTCCGTTCACCACGGAATAGCCGAGCTTTTTCAGCAGAGCTTCTAACCGTTCCCGATGGCCGTGGATGTCGCCGATGAAATCGATCAAAGAGTTCCCGCCTTGAAACGCTGAATCATTTCTCCAGAAATGCTCAAGCGGCCCGTATATTCGCCGATGTCTTCACGGTTCACCCACTTCGCATATTCCAGTTCCGATTCCTGCACGGTAATTTCAGGAGAACCGTCGAGTTCCGCCGAAAATCCTGCGATGAGAGAATTGGAGAACGGCCAAGGTTCACTGCCGATGTAGCGAATGTTCTTGACCGCCACGCCGGTTTCTTCCTTGACTTCACGACGCACAGCCTGTTCTAAAGATTCTCCCATGTCCACAAAGCCCGAAATCAAGTACGGTTTGCGGTCCGGATTGTTCAAGTTGTGCGCCATCAAAAGTTTATTTTCCCATGTGACCGAAACGATCACTACAGGGCATATTTTTCCGTAAACGGTATTGCCGCAATTCTTGCAGACAAAGGCGCGCTCATCAGCCTTGCGCTGCATCGGCGTTCCGCAGTGACCGCAAAAACGGTTGGACTGTTCCCAACGCGAAATGTGGGAACCGACCGCACCGCCAAAGGCGATCGGCATGTTCGGCATCGTACGGAAAAAGCGATCCTTTACCAGTTCAAAGTCCGAGGCATTCGGGGCAAAGTTTTCATCACAAGAGAAAAACGCTTCATTGTCAACCGAAAACAGATAGTGCAAATTTTCAGAAGCCTTCGGGTTGACCGTCTGCACATCCAAAACCGTCGGCAGTTCAAACGAATCCGCATTCTTTTTCAAAAGGACCAGATTCCTTTCCGTATAAATCACATAATCCGAAGTTTTCGGCAACTGCACACGGAATTCGTTGTGCATCACACGCGGTGCGATTTCGTACATCATACGCGACGACCTTCCCTTTTATGCTCTCTCACAAAAGCCAAGGCACGGCTTTTACGGCGAGCGTGTTCCTGCAAATCGACGGCAACATCAAATTCATCCACAATTTCACGGCCGAGGATTTCTTCCAAAACGTCTTCCAGCGAAGCGAGGCCCGCAATCGAGCCGTACTCATCCACAACCGCGACAATGTGACCGCGCTGCTTTAAGAAGCGGATTAAAAGTTTATCCAAAGTCAAACTGTCGGGAATAAACTGGATCGGACGCATCAAGTTTTTAATCGGAACGTCGCGTTTGCCTTCAGCGACCAAATTGTAAACATCTCGCCGCATAATCAGGCCGAGCCATTTTTCTTTATCTTCCGGATCGTAAACCGGAATACGGGAAAAAGGCCAGTTCGGCATCTTATCGAGTTCTTCACCGATCGTGCTGTTCTGTGGCAGTGCAAACACTACCTGACGCGGAGTCATCACCTTGCGCACCGGAACCGACTTTGAAGCGAGAATGTTCTTAATCACAACCGCCTGCTGACCATCGATGATTTCATCGCGAAGGCCCAAATTCACCAAGCTGTTGATGTCTTCCACACTGACTTCGGGCTCTTCATTTTTGCCCTTGGTCCAGTGCTTAGTAATCGCCATGCAAAGTTTAATCAGCCCCGTGTACGTGAGGAAAATCGTGATGTAATACATCGGCACAGCGCACATCGGCCCGACCTTTCGAGCCTGCTTCACCCCAATCGTCTTCGGCGTAATTTCACCAAAAAGCAAAATGCAAACGGAGAGAACTATCGGGAAAACGAGTTGTCCAAAAGTTCCAAAATGCGCAATCGCAAGCGAAGTGGCCAGCGAAACGCCGAGCGTATTCGCCACCGTGTTGAAAATCAAAACCGAAGCGATATAACGATCGATATTCGTTTTGACATGTTCAATGTAACGCGCTGTAAAAGCGCCTTTCTTTTTAAGACCATCGATAGACGACGCAGGAAAGCTGTAAAACGCCGCTTCCGTGAACGAGCAGAACGCGGAACAGCCCAAGCAGAATATAATGGCGATTAATGTAAACAACATGCTTAGAAAAATATGAATTTTTCAACAGCGCAAAAAACTTTTGTCGCCTGCGCATCGACATTTGAAAATACACTTTGGACATATTCCGGAATGGAAGCCTCTTTTTGTAACCGATCCGCTTGAATGTTCGGAAGCGTTAAATGCTTAGTCTTTAAGAAAAGCTTTCCCATGCAGAACGTGAGAGGTTCGATTCGAGAAGCTGCCACGCAGGGCGTTTTGGCAAGGAACGCTTCCATCATCGCAGAGCCCGGTCCACTGACAACGCACTTTGCCGACCGCAGAAGGGAGAACCTTTCTTCTGCGGATTGCGGGGAAATCTGCACGCGGAATTTCCCGCAGAATTTCCCTTCCAAGAATCGGAACAGTTCGGTTCGAGAAGCGACAAAGACGACATTTTGACCTTTGGAAGTTAATTTATCTGCTAACCGGCGATAAAGTTCCAAGTTACGCTTCGCCTGCGAAAGGCGGCTGCCCGGAAAAAGGAGTATCGGAGCCGTAGCGCTGTCTTTTGCGGTTAAAGAAAAATTTTTTTCTGCAAAAGAATTTCTTTTTTGCAAAAGCGGATGCGGAATTTTTTGAACGTGCAGGCCGAACTTTTGGTACGCTTCGATTTCGATATCGTACAGCGCCCGCAATTCCACGAGCCTTTTGGCTTCTGGTGAAAGGAAGGCTTGGACGCGTTTGGGTTTCCACGCCCAAATCTGCGGAGGCTCTACGTAGATGACGCGCTTTTCCATTTGAAGCGCAAGCTGCATGAGTTTTAAGTTAAAGCCTGGATAGTCCACGGCGACGAGCCCGTGGCAGTTTTCATTCTGCAAAGCCCGCCTTAATATTTTGAAGTTTTTCGCAAGCCGATGGGAATGTAAAAGGACATCCCCGAATCCATTCACCGGTAAATCGTCAAAAGGCACAAGCGGTAAAAGGCCTGCACCTTCCATCCGCCTTCCGCCCGCCCCGAGTGCGTCAAAGCCTTTCTCCAGGATTTCCTGGACTAAGGATTCGCCGAGGACATCTCCGGAATCTTCGCCTGCGCAAAAAAGCCAGTACGGGCGCATGAAAGTTTAAGCCTTGACCTTTGCCGAGACCCAAACGTTCGAAGGTCCAAATTCCGTTTGCAGCCATTCGAAGAAGTCCGGCGTATAGGCAATTTTTGCCACCTGAGCGCGGAGCGTGTGAATATGTCCCGAAACCGTTTCCACGTGGAAAACCATTTCTGCCGCATGTTCACCCGGAAGCGCCTGAGCCATATCCATACGGTCCAAAATCTGTGTCATCTTTTCATCGACGAGTTCCATCGAAGAAACGTTTACATGAATAAAGTTCACAAGGCGCGTGCGCACTTCATCGATGGAGAAAGCTTTGTCCACAATAATCTGCAACGCAGAAGGATCCTGATTTTGCGGGCAAAGTTTACCCTTCACAATTACACGGTCATCTTCGCCAAAGTGATCGCGGCAACGTTCCCAAGAATCCGGCGGGAAGAAAATCGCGATTTCGCCTTGGAAGTCTTGCAAAGTTCCCGAGCCCATCGTCTTCGTCTCGTCCTTTTTACTTTGGAACGAGCGGAGCTTTGTAATGATACCGCCGACGCAGACGATCGATTTCGGATTCGCTTCCACGATTTCATTCAGTTCGCTTTCTGCAAGACTATTCGTGGTAAAGCCTCGAAGTTCCGGGCGGCATTCATCCAGAGGATGGGCGGAAAGGTAAAGTCCAAGGACATCGCGTTCCTTGTTCAAAAGCTCCATGAGGCCCCATGGCTGAGCGTCTTCGTAAGTTTCGTCCATGTGAGCTTCTTCGAGAGCAGCGCCGCCGAACATATCAAAAAGCGAGGTTTGGCCCGCATCCTGTTCCTTGCGGTGACGGTTCGCGACTTCAAGAGCTTTTTCGACGCTCGCAAGGAGCGTGGGGCGGTTCGGCACAGTCGGAGACATTTTGTCAAAGGCGCCTGCCATGATCAAACTTTCAAGAGTTTTACGGTTGAGAGGTGGGCGCTTTTCGGGCTGAGCTGCCTGGTAATCGGCGACGCGTTTGCAAAGGTCAAAGAGTGTCGTGTACGGACCGTGCGCTTCACGTTCGGCGACCACGTCTTCAATAACTGGGAGACCGACGTTACGAATACCGGCGAGACCGTAAACGACCTTGCCTTCGGCATTTGCCGAGAACACGCCGAGAGACGAGTTGATATCGGGCGGGAGCACTTCGATATTCATGCGACGACATTCCTGCACAATCGTCACAATATCTTCGGTCTTGCCCATTTTGGATGTCATGGACGCTGCCATGTATTCCGGGCCAAAGTGCGTTTTCAAGTAAGCGGTCTGGTAAGCCACATACGCGTAAGCGGCAGCGTGACTCTTGTTGAATGCGTATCCGCAGAACGGAAGCACCGCATTCCAGACCTTCTGAATCATAGCCTTGTCATAGCCATTATCCAAGCACTTCTGGAAGAATTCCGGTTCGAGCTTCGCCATCTTTTCCGGCATCTTCTTGGCCATGATACGACGGATGTTATCTGCGCCGCCCAAGGAATATCCGCCAAGAATCTGGGCGAGCTGCATCACCTGTTCCTGATAAACAATCACGCCGTACGTTTCACCCAGAACCTGTTCCAAGTCCTTGTGGTAGCAGTCGATTTCTTCCTTGCCGAGCTTACGGGCAATAAAGTGCGGAATCTGATCAATCGGACCCGGACGGTACAGAGCGTTCATAGCGATCAAGTCGCTGATGCGGGACGGTTTGAGTTCACGCAGGTACTTTTGCATACCCGGAGATTCAAACTGGAACACCGCTGTCGTCATGCCCTTACTCAAAAGTTCAAAGGTTTCCTTATCGTCGGTCGGCACCTTGTCCATGTCGATGTCCACGCCACGCGTTTTTTTGGCGAGGTTTACCGTATCCTGAATGATGGATAAGTTGATAAGGCCCAAGAAGTCCATTTTCAACAGGCCGATCGTTTCGGAATAGTGCTTGTCGTACATCACGACCGGCGTATCCAGCGGAGCGGCACGGTAGAGAGGAGCGAGATTGTAAATCGGCGTCGGCGTAATCACCACACCGCAAGCGTGCACACCGGTCTGGCGCGGAAGATCCTCCAAGCGCTTTGCAATGTCCCAAAGTTCCTTATACGATTCTCGACTGTTGATGAAAGACTGAAGCGGGGCCGGATCATAATCCGGAGCGACAGGGGCACCCTTTTTGGTTTTGCCCGTCCACGCGTCGTTCAAGCTAAAGTTCAAAACGCGTTGCGGGAAAAGCTTAATGATCGCATCGGCTTCACGGTGGTCAATGCTCAGCACACGGGCGACGTCTTTAATCACCGCCTTGGACTTGAGCATACCATAAGTAATAATCTGACCCACGCAATCCGCGCCATATTTACGCGTCACATAATCAATTACCCGGCCACGGTCACGGTCCGCAATATCCGTATCGATATCCGGCATGGACACGCGTTCCGGGTTCAGGAATCGTTCGAAAAGAAGACCAAACTTGAGCGGATCGATGTTCGTAATACCGATGATGTACGTTACAATGGAACCTGCTGCAGAACCACGTCCCGGCCCTACCGGAATTCCGTGTTCACGGGACCAGTTGATGAAATCCCACACAATCAGCAGGTAACCTGCGACGTTCATGTTTCGAATACAGTTCAATTCCTTGTAAATACGATCGCTGACTTCCGAATCGTGACTCGGGTACTGCGTATTCTCATTAGGGAATCGCCAGTGCAAACGTTCGCGCGTCAAATGGATCAAGTAAGCATCCGCGTCGCCACCGTGGCGACTCGTTTTATTGTGCTCCATGATCTTTTCCACGGCATCCTTGTCTTCATCCGTGAGCGTTTCGATTGTTTTGTCTTTATTCTTTTTGCAGAATTCCTTCGCCGCTTTTTCAAAGGCTTCCGGGTAACCCTTGTTGTATTCGTCTTCCATGACCCGGTAGATTTCTTTGCATTCTTCGGATTCGAGGAATTCTTTCGGAATTTCGTAACGCGGCCAGAAGTCATCACCGATGCCCGTTTTGACTTCAAAGACGCAACGGTCCGCAATCTTGACCGTATTGTCAATCGCTTCCGGATGGTCGGGGAAAAGTTCTCGCATTTCCGCTTCGGCGCGGTAGTAGAACTGATTCGTCGGAAAACGCTTGTCGTTAAATTCTTTGAACTTTTCAACGAGCGAAATGCAACGGAGAGCCTTGTGAGCGTCGGCGTCTTCCCGCTTAATGTAGTGCACGTCGCCGACCGCGACGAGTTCGCGGTTCAATTCCTTCGCGAGTGCAACGGTAAACAGGTTGAGCGTTTTTTGAGCGGAAATTCCGTTATCGCAAATCGAAAGATACAGATGATCGTGGTCAAAAATTTTATCGAGGGTTTCGATGTAAGTTTTTGCCTGTGCATCACGGCCTGCGGTCACATTGATGCCGTAGCGGCTCGCATAATCGCCCGCAATCGCAATAATGCCTTCCTTGTGTTCCTCGACGATTTCGAGTGGAACGGAAGGAATCTGTTCCCAACGTTTGGATTCCTCGTAACGGTAGCTGACAATACGGAGAAGGTTATAATAGCCCTGTTCGTTTTCGACCAAAAGGGTCAAGCGTTCATAGTCGCCCGGTTCCTTAAAGTTTGCACCCGGAGTATCCACGTAGATGTGGCAGCCGAGAACCGTCTTGATCGGCGGAAGACCCTTTTCCTTACGCTTTTTATTGAGAGCTTTGCCACGTTCCTGAAATTCCAAAATTCCAAACATCGTCCCATGATCCGTCAGGGCGACTGCAGGAGCGTTATCGGCAGCAGCGGCGTCAAAAATATCGTCCAAACGTGCAGCCGCCTGCAAAATGGAAAATTCGGAATGTAATTGAAGATGGACAAAACTCATACTGGGGAATTTAAAAAATTCTGCTGGAAAGACAGCCAAAAAGAAAAAGCGCGACCGCTGTCACGCTCTTTTCATTTTCTGCTCAGATTAGCGAAATTTCAGTCTTTCGCCATGCGAAGTTCTGTAATCGATTCGAGAGGAAGTTCAAGCGATTTTCCGCTCGGTTCGAGCGTGATTTTCGCCACAAACGGCACCTTCGAAAAATGCAAAGCTTCGACCTTAAAACGGATCTCCGGCGGAAGCTTCGGGAGCTTCATGTTCTTATCGAGCGGCTTCTGCGAAAGACGGGCTTCGATTGAGCCGTTCGTGGAACGGGCGTAGCGCAACACCTTGAAAAGATCCACCATGGCGAACTTTTGGAAATCGCCACCGTACTTGGTCGTGCCCAGCGCTGCCGAAACCGTAGAGCCGTCCGTTTCCGGTTTGAAAGCGGAATCCGGTGTTCCTTCCGGAGTCCAACGCAACCAGAAAGCCTTGTTCCAATCGGTATTGTGAAACTGTTCCACCGGCGCTTCATTCACTGGGTTAGCCGGTTCCAAACCGTAGTGCTTCAAAAGTTCACGGATCTTCGGTTCGCATTCCTGCTTGATCAAAAAACCGTAACCCGGAATCGCTTCGTTCACCATTTCCATGAACTGCGGGAATACGGTGAGAGCTTCACGCACTTCCCCATTGTCGATCTTTAACAACCGAACCGAGCTGAACGAAGAATCGTAATAGCAAGAAGACCATTCTCGCATCGCTTCTTGAACGTTAGGAGGAGCGCTGATCCAGCCTTCAAAGCTTTCCGTCGTTTCACGGCTAAATCCGGTTTTAAGACCATTCAAAAACGTGTCGCGGGAAATCGAAAAACGCAGATAAGGTTCATCGTTCTGCACATCGGCAAGGCACGCCGACATAAAGAGAACGCGCGGAGCGCTCTTGACCGAAATGATCATTTCAAAGTTCGGAAGCGTTGAAATCTGCGCACCGAGCATTGGAGCCGCCGTTGCCGAAAGCCAATCCTTGGCCCAGTCGCTCAAGCGGATTGCAGTAATCGCACCTGCATTCGCCGAGAATTCCACCATGCCCATGAGCCAAAGTTCCGCAAGCGGCTTCGGCATCGAAGACCAGTAAATTTCATTCGTCGTAAGCGTCAAACGGAATGTCGGATCGAGAGTCCAAAGAATGCGCTGAGCATTCACCGCCGATGCGTTACGCTTGATCGAGAACAATACATGCTTAAAAAACTCGTCTTCGCCGTGAAAGCGCCGCTTGATCCACCATTCCAGAATTTCATTCTTCAGGCGGAAACCGTTGTGCTTCAAAAATTCGAACGCTTCATCGGTCACGAGAAGGTCCATACCGCGCTGTTCAATCCAATTATGGGACGAAAGAAATTCAAGAAGGAGCGTACATTCTTCACGCACGGCATCCGGAGAAAGCTGCCTTGAATACTTAAAGGATTCTTCGCAGATCTGCATCGAACGACGGTGCAAATTACCCGTGCCGTTCATCTTCATCTTTCCGAGACGCGCAAAAGAGAGCATCTGGCAAAGGTGCCAAACCAGCATATCTTCGTAGCTGAAGAAGCGGGCCTTTTCATCTACCGGATTTTCCGGAGAAAGAAGGATGCCCTTCAAAAAGTCGTCAAAACCAAAATAGACGTAAGTATTCTTTTCGGTGCGGGAACGCCAAATATAAAGGTTCTTGGCACAATCGAGAAGGAATGTCTCCAGTTCTTCACGCTTGTTAGCAGGTGCCACCAAGCGAAGTTCATTCATTTCCAAACCACGATTTTCACTATGGTAAATCAAGAACAAGCAAAGTTTTTTCCACGGTTCCAAAGACGTATAGAACGTTTCGAACCGAGCGGTATCGGTAAAGAACGTGTTCGTTTCCGAAAGAATTTTAGCGTTGTTCAGCAAGCCTTTAGAACAGAACGCCTTCGCATGCAGCTCTTTCAGCTGAGATTTGGGCATTTCGTTTAAAAAATCTTTAACAGCGAGCATAAGTTCTCCAACAAGCAGAGGCCAAAGATAGAAAACTATACGGTCTTATAGACCGAGAAGGGACTTTAATTCTTCCAAGTTGTGCGCCACTTCATGCTTTGCATCCCAAAGGCGTGTAAAGCTCTTGCCATAGGCTTCGTGGACCAAACGGTTATCGAAGAACAAAGCCGTTCCGGTATCGGATTCACTGCGAATCAGCCTCCCCAAACCCTGGCGCAATTCAAGCAGTGCTTCCGGAATATAAAGGTTCTTGAACGAATTCTCGTTACGCTCCTTCATTTTATCGGCAAGGCTTGCAATCAAAGGATCCGACGGATTCGGGAACGGGAGCTTTGGAATCACCAAAAGTTCGAGTGCGTTATCCGGCAAATCAATGCCTTCCCAGAATACCTGGCAGCCAAGCAAACATGCTTCGCGTTTTTTGCGGAACATTTCTACAAGGCTATCCATGCCTCCATCTAAATTCTGGCAGAGCAGGAGCTTATTCTTTTCTGCAAAGCACGGTGCCAAAGCGTCGTGCACCTTGTTCATGCTCACGATGCTTGTAAAAAGCACAAGGGCATTCTTCTTGTTTTCGGGCAAGATTTCCGCCAAGGTGACGTCGAGTGCCTTTTGGAAATCCGATGTATTCGGCTTTGGCAAAAAGTCTGCGATAATCACCCGGCGTTTTGCATTCACGTCGAATGCAGACGGGTACGTGCGCACAAAAGGAGTCTTTGTTTTTGCAAGGCTCGGGCTATGCATGCCCATACGCTGTTCGTAATAGTCAAAAGATCCCTGCAGCGAAAGCGTCGCCGAGGTGAACGTTGCGCTTTTGATCCACGGATAGAACTTTTCGGACCAGTTGTTGCCCGGGTACAGTGGAATCGCGCGAAGGATTGCCGTATGCGGATTGCCCGGTTCTTCCATGTAAAAGACCCAGTCTTCCTTGCCCGCCTGCGTAATGAATCCAAAGTCTTCGGCAAAGCGTCCGATATCCATCGCAGCGCCTTCGAGATTTCGCGCTACGAGCACAAAGGCAGAATTTTCGCGGAGCTTCGAAGAAATATCTTCCGAAATCGCCTTCACCGTATTGCAAGAGTCGAGAACCGGGCGCGGATCCGTATCGTATTCCGCAAGGATTCCCTTGGCAAAGCGGAAACCGTCCGGCTTGTGCTTAAAGACCTTTTTGCCAAGCTTCAAGAAGAAACGGTGAAGCGCCTTTTCACATTCGACCGTCGCTTCGCGAAGTTTTGCACAGGCATCCAAAAGCGAAGCTTCTGCATTCGCTTTGGAAAGGAGCGTTTCGAGTTCCGCGACAAGACCCTTGTCCTGAGCCTTCGGGTGAACCAGAATCTTCGTTATGTTTCGCAGACGGAAGAATCGCACCATTTTGCCAAAGGTCATGTGACTCATCGTCGGCAGGCGATGCGCTTCATCGAATACGATATGATCGTAAGTCGGAAGCAGCGCAAAGTCCAGCGCAAGATCCGAAAGGAAGAGCGAATGATTGATAAAAAGCAGGTTCGCCTTGGCCGCCTGGCGGCGCGCATTCAAACCAAAGCATTTGTCGTAGAACGGGCATTTTTCGCCAAGACACGTCGAAGCATCGCTCGAAAATTTGCTCCACAGCAAGCGGTTGCGGGAAAGGTTAAAACCGGTATTTTCGTTGCCGTCTCCCGTTTTGGTATGTTCAATCCACGGAAGGAGCGTCATAAAGGATTCCCGTTCATCGGGAGCGAGCAACACATCCGGAGACATCAAATGTTCTTCGAACTTGCGCAGGCAAATGTAATTGCCGCGACCCTTCAAAACGACCGGGGAAACGCGATTTCCAAAAAGCGGAGCAATCGCCGGGTAATCGTGCTGGCAAAGCTGTTCTTCGAGGGTTCGCGTCGCCGTGCTGATGACAACACGTTCACCGGTGGCGGCCTTGAGCGCTGCCGGAACGAGGTAGGCCAAAGTCTTTCCCATGCCGGTGCCCGCTTCGAGAATCGAAAGTCCACCCTTGTGCATATTGCGTTCCACGATTTCTGCGTAGTCGAGTTGCGAAGAGCGCGGAGAGTAATTTTCGATGACTTGCGAAAGCTTGCCGCCCTTTTCAAAGAACTCGCTCACACGCGGTAAGCGCTCCTTGGAAGACAGCGGCGAAGTGACCGTTTCCGGTTCTAAAGGGGTGAGCGATTCGTGATCCGGAACGCAGTCGTCAAAGATGCTTTCCCAAGAGGTTCCCTTAGCAAGGCGTGCCAGGTGATGACGCACAAAGGAATCCATCTTTTCAATTTCCAAAAGCGCCATCCAAAAAAGCTTTCCGCAGGCGTCTGCATCCGGGAGAGCGCGGTGCGCCCGTTCACGCGGAATGTTCAGATACTTCACCAAGGTTTCGAGCTTGTGATTGGGAATTCGACGGTAAGCAATACGCGAAAGGATAAGAGTGTCGAGAACCGGATTCGAATCGATCGAAACGCCGACCTTGCCGAAGGTATTCTTCAAGAACTTGGAATCGAACTGCGCATTGTGAGCGACCAGCGGATAGTCGCCGATAAACTGTCGAATCTGACCTGCAACAGACGCAAAGTCCGGAGCGTCCTTCAGATCCGCATCCGAAATACCCGTGAGCGATGCAATAAACGGGCGAAGCGTCTGCTTCGGCTTAATCAAAAAATCTTTGCTTTCAACAGGCTCTCCATTTTCGAACCTTTCCAAAGCCACTTCTATAATTTCATCGTTTTCAAAATCCAGCCCGGTCGTCTCCAAATCCAAGGCAATGTACACGTTCGGTTTCATCAGAGTCCTTTCAAATCAGCTTCTAACACATTTGCGCCTCGCTCAATCACAAGCGTATCTGCCAAGGCGCGCCACGGCATTCCATATTCAAACTGAAAGAGCTTGCCCGCGTACGGAACATCCAAAGAATCCTTGGTACGGAAGTATTCCATCAGGTACTTTCCTTCCGTCAAATCATCCATTTGGAAAGATCCATTCAGCGCACAAGTCACCGTGGTAAATCGATCCGAGTCCACCTTTCGAATGCGCACGCGCGTATCCGTCGAGCCTCCCGGAATTTTTCCCGAAAGCGACGCCAACTGAAGCTTCGGAACTGTTTCAAACTTTACCCAGACACGCGTCTTCATCGTCACGATGGTATCACGAATTCCCGTCATCGAATCCGGCGAAGAAAGCGTCGAATCCGCATAGCGTTCCAGGAGTTCCACCTTCGCATCGGTCAAGAAGAATTCATCGCCGTACACCATAAAGCGAACCGGATCCTTGCGCAAAACGCGCACCGGAAGCGTATCCTGATTCTGCACAAGAACAAGCACCCGACGGAGCGAATCAAGCACGGAATCCGCCACAGGCTTGTCATAGGTAATCTCAATCGAATCCTTCGGGAAAATGTTTTTCGCATTCATCGCAGGTACCGAAGCGATCATCTTCGTCGGAAGGGTATCGCCCTTCTGCTCCGTCCAATCGATTGAAAGCGAACCGAGGCGAGAATCCAAAATGCGTCCCACAGAATCCTTGCCGGTCACGCAGCGGAATGTATAAGAGGAATCTCGGTTCGGCAAAGAATCAAAGACGAATTCCATGTCGGCACTACGTGGCGCACGGAAGATCCACGTCGGACGAATGCGGGTCGAGTCCGCCGTCAAGAGAACGCAGTTTTCCTTGTCGAGAAGCGTGCTGTCGATCATCAGATTCTTGGAGAACTTTGCCGTCAAAGCGTTTTTTCCAACCTGAGTAATCGCTTCGAGGGAAACCGGAGTCGTATCCTGGTCCGCAAGTGGAATCCAGAGCGTGTCCGCAAATTCCGGGGTCAAGTTTAAATCGCTCACCGCTACGCCGGCGAGTTCTGCCGAAGTTTCGATCTTTTGGTTTCCGTTCACATCGAGGAAGGCGACGACTCGGTAATGTCCCGCCTTTAAACCTGCCATGTGAAATCTTCCAAGGCTATCGGTCTGCGTCGAAAAGAGCGGCTGTTCCTTGGTGAGCTTAGGAATCGAATCAGCCTCCACCGTCTGCGTCGAATCGCGGTACTTTTCTAAGTAATGATGCGAAGCGCGTTCCGCTGCTCCGATTAAAAAGAGACCGACCGTCGGGAACTGTTTTTTCTGGATCATCGAAGCCGTTACCATGGCACGTCCCGTCAGCGAAAGCGAATCGATAATCGGACCCGTGGAAAAAGTCAAACGGAAAGGATCCGCCACCGCATTCCCGTGCAAATCCTTGAGACCGCTTGCAATCGTCACCGTATAAGTCGTATTCGTATCGAGGCGTGCCTTAGACGTCACATAGAGTTCGTCGCCATCGACTTCAAACTTGAGTCTCTTTTCGAGCGGAGGGGAAATCATAACCGCACTCCGCGGTACGCTCGTCGCAATCCATTCGTCAAACTGCAAATGGATATTCAATTCGAGCGGCATGTTCGTCGAATTCGGCGCCGGATAAACCCCAGCCACACGCGGAGGATACTTGTCTTCTGGACCGCCACCCGGAGCGACGGAAGTTGCGCAGTTCAAAAGAACGAACGCAAAGAAGAAAAGCGCAAGAATTCGAAGCTTCATCTTCGACTAATCCCCGATCATATGAATGATCTTGCCGATGCGCGTCCAACGAATCTGGAACGGCACCTTGAACCAGCTGAACGGATTTCCAAAGGAGAAGCTTCCATCCGAATTATCAAAGGAGAAGTACACGACAAACGCCTTTGCCTTGATGTTCCTTCTCGAAACAAAGCCCCAGTAGCGGCTGTCCGCAGAATTGTCGCGGTTGTCGCCCATCATAAAGTACACCGGATACTGCACCGTGTACTCGGTCGTCTTTTGACCGTCCACCAGAATGTTCACTTCCAAACGGAGAGTCGAATCCAGCGAAACGTTATAAGCGAGATCGCCAAGCTGCGAACCCTCGAAATAATCGTAGCTCACCGGGCGCGTCATTCCCTTGTAATGGGCGTTCGGATCAAAGCGTGGCAAAAATCCCGTGCGAGCGAACTGCTTGAACAGCATAAAGCTTGCAGGCCCCGCAATCGTATCACCCTGATGAATGGCCTGCCCCACGATCTGCCCCTGCGACATCACCACGTTCAGCAAAAGACCGCGGTCATTTTCCACAGGCACACGGAAGTTTTCAAAATAATGCTGATTGTCGAGGACGGAATCCTTATACAGGTTCAGTTCGAGTTCAATCTTCTTTTCCGGATTTTCCTGCATCATCAGGGAGCGGATCCACCAGAGCCTTGGCAAAGAAAGTTGCGTGAGATCAATGACGTCTCCCGGAGCTGGCACGCGTGTCTTTTCCAAAGAATCGCGGGCAATCCCTGTACGGTAATAAGCCGTGTACTTGCCCTTACCCGGGATCGCATTCTTCACCCCGTTCTGCGAAAGCACGCCACGGTTCACTTCGATAGTATCGCCCGAAACCGCAATGCAGCGCTTGATAAAGTCCTTGGGACCGTCGCCAAAGTGCACCAGATGCGGATTTCCTTCCAAAGGCTTTGAATCCCAATAGAAGTTTCCAAACATTAAGCCGTCGGCGAGATGCGTATAACGCGCATAATCGTAATCGGGATAAGCAGGTTCCCCCGGATAGCGGAAGATGATGACATCACCCACTTTCGGATCGGTAAGGCCTGGGAACTTCGAATGCGTAAACGGCACCGGAGAACCATAGGTAAACTTGAGTCCTAAAATAAAATCGCCCGTGAGCAGCGTATCTTCCATCGATCCACTCGGAATCTGGAACGCCTGAATCACATACTGAATCACAATCAGTGCGCACGCAATCGGCACGATCACTTCTCGTAACGCAGCCTTTACCACACGCGGAATAGAAAATTTCTTCAAATCCATATGACCCTGCAAGATAGAAATTCTACCGAGACCCGAAATTTTTCCGTTCATCGGAGCGACCCTTTTCACCCTGTGCAATTTTCTATCTTGTGAAATATGATAGAATTATTTCAGCAATACAAAGCCTTTTTAATTCTCTGTGGCATCGCCGTAATGTCGCTTTACATTTCCCGCTACACCTTTATGCCGATTTTCAAAAAAATCGCCAAACGCAGCAAAGGCCAGTTCGACGATCTGCTCGTCAAGCATCATGCGATTGAACGTTTTGCCCACATTATTCCGGCGATTATTCTCTACCGCGGACTTCCTAGCGTTCTTACGGATTCCGCGGACTTGTTCCAAATTCTGATCACGCTGAACAACATTTACTTCATCGTCGTCGGCTATCTCATTTACGATTCCTGCCTCCGCGCCATCGCCGACTTGATTCTGTTAAATCCGAAAAAGCAGGGCATTCCAATTCAAGGCGTTTGCCAGGCAGGCCTTCTTTTAGGCTTCTTGATTTGCACGATCCTCGTGATTTCGCAGGTCACAAACAAGAGCCCGGTCATACTTCTTTCGGGCCTCGGCGCTCTCGCCGCCGTCTTCATGCTGGTCTTTAAGGATTCGATTCTCGGCTTTACGGCAGGCGTCCAGATCGCGATTCTCGACCTTGTCCGTACAGGCGACTGGATCGAGATCCCCAAGGAAAACATCAATGGTATCGTGGACTACGTTTCTCTCACGAGCATCCGCATTCAAAACTGGGACAATACGACAAGCATTCTCCCCGCCTACACGATTGTCTCCACGACTTTTAAAAACTGGCGCACCATGCAAGAATCCGGACGCCGCCGCATTCAACGTTCCATTCTCATCGACGGCAGAATGCTCGGCTACTTAAACGAATCGCAGATCGAAGCCCTCAAAGCCGACAAGACCGTTCTCGCCATGCTCGGATCTCGCCTCGAAAAAATGACCGCCAAGGATCAGGTCGTGAACATGGAACTCTTCCGCTCCTTCGCCACGACCTACATCCGCTCCTTAGACGATGTCGATCCGCAAAAGACGCACTTTGCCCGTGAACTCGAATCGAAGGGTTATGGCATTCCGCTCGAAATCTATATGTTCACCAAGATTACTTCCTGGGCCGAATACGAAACTTTCGGATCAAACGTCGTGGACTTCCTCATGGCAAAGCTTCCGCTCTTTGGACTGCGCATTTACCAGAGGAATTGATTTCTACTTCAAAAAAGGATTCAACAAAAAAGGCCGGCATTTCGCCGGTCCTTTTTGCTTTAAAATTTGGCATCCTATCGGGTCTATACGCTCGAAGCTACTCTTGTAAAAAGATAGCCCTCCTTCCTTTGCAGTTTTTCAGGGTCAAGCGACCGGGCATAAACATTCAAGAAAGAGTTCGGAGCTGATTGAATCTTGTTAGATCGGGCATAACTTCCGATGGATGCCTACCTATAATATAGCCTGCAAAAAGAAATCGTACAACGTTTTCGTGTCTTTTTCTTTCCACAATTTTGTCATTTCTTTGTCATATCGGACATTGGATCGATTTTTGCAAGTTCATCGTCCAACATGGAAGACAATACCTGGGCCACTTTTTGGCTTTCGAGGTAATAATCTTTGTATCTCGCGTGACGGCGTTTCATGTCGAAAAGTTCCGACGTGATATCCATCGCCATCAGCAAGAGCTGCTTTCGCATATCCATGCGGGCGTCCGAACTTACATAGGCCTGCATCTTTTTCGTCACATAGGTGACTATCGCAGAGAGTTCAGCATCGGTCAAGTCTGTCTGAATTTGGAATCGGTCCGTACCAATTTCAACTCGGACAGTGCGTAAGGCAGGTTCCTTCTCGTCCATCTTTTCCTCATTCATCCTTTATTCCGACGCCAAACGAATCGGTGGCTGCGAACCACCTCAGGCGAAAAAATCGGTCTGTGCAGACTCCTCTTGTTTCGGTTGATCCTGGTTCACATCTTCTTCGGCAGCTTCCTGAGATTCTTCCGCGGTTTCGGATTCTTCCGGAGCCGTCACCTGGATTTCCGTGCCGAGTTCATTTTCGATGGTCGAAAGGAGGTCCTGGAACTTTTCCTGAGCGGACTGAATTTCGCTGTCCTGTTCGCTCACGACATTTTCCATTTCTTCGATCTTTGCATCCTTTTCGGCGACGTTAGCCTTGAGGGTTTCAATTTCGGTGTCGCGTTCCTGAATCTTTGCATTCAAGGTTTCGATTTCGCAAATCTTGTTGTCCAATTCAGAAGAAATCTGGTCGAGTTCCGAGCGTACCGATTCATAATCCTTCAAAGTACTGTCGATCGTCGCCTGTTTTTGACCGAGTTCCGAATTTTTCGAAGCGATTTCACCCTGAAGGGAGTCAATCTCCGAGGACTTGCTCGAAATTTCGGATTGAAGGGATTCGATTTCTGCGCACTTTTCCGCAACCTTCTGTTCTGCGGCGGCCTTTTCGGCCCTCAAACGGCGATTCGCTTCAAGAATCGACTGGATTTTTTGGGACAAGGTGTCCAGATTTTCAAGGTTCATAAACGCTCCTTCCTATTACAAGGAAAATATACAAAGTTGATAGGGTTCGCAATGCATTAAAATGCTTTATAAATTCCAACGAGTGCGATGATTTTGCCGATGATCGCCGGGAATCCCGGAAGCAAAAAACAAAGAATCACACGGGTCACACGGTTGCGCCACCAACGGGAGACTTTCCAAATATCTACGGACACCGTTTCAAATTCCGAAACCCGCGGCGGTCGCATGTAAACCTGCACAAGCGCGACAAAGAAGCCCACACCGATCAGCGGAGTAAGGCCCGTAAAAGGCGCCATCACCAAGGCGGTGAGCATCGCAAGCGGATGTGCGCCTGCAACGATCGCACCGAGCATCGCACCACCGCCCGTGAACAAGAACCAGTTAAGCGTAAGCTCGCCCGCTTTTTCAAGTCCGGAGTGGAAGCCCACAAACACGACCGAAAGGATGATCGCCGCGGTAATCGTCCAGCCGATAATCTTGAACAACGATGAGGGCGGCTTGATTTCACAAAGGGATTCTTCGGACGGCAACGAACTATCTTCTTCAATGATCTTCCGAATGCCCGTAATATGGCCTGCGCCCACGACCGCAAGTACACGATTACCCGGAGCGTTCCGAATCCGGCTCGCCAGGTACTGGTCGCGTTCATCAATCAAGACGGTCTTTACTTCGGGGAAGGTCTTGCCGAATTCCTGCATCATCGTCGAAAGGGAATCCTGCGACTTTATCTTGCGGAGTTCTTCTTCCGAAACTTCCGTTTTATCGAAAAGGCTTGCAAAAAGCGAAGCGATTAGCGAAAACTTGCGGTACCACGGAGTGCAGCTCCAGGTACGGCGGAGCGTCACCTTAATGTCTCGATCGGCGAGAAGGGTCGGAATGTTTGCTTCTCGCGCATTCAGAATGGCGCCGTAGAGTTCCGCGCCCGGGCGGACTCCTGTCTGCAGACCCATTCTCTTTTGATAAGAACCGAGAACGAGGTTCGCGATCAGAGTGCCGAGCTGGTGTTCACGAATAATCTTGCGCAAATCGGTCTTTTTCCAGCGATCCGGATCTTCAAGGGACTTGAGACGGCCTTCGTCCAGTTCCACACAAACGGTATCCGGATGCACCTCCGAAATCGCTTTTGCGACCAAATCCTTCGATTCCTGGGAAATGTGCGCCGTCCCGACCAAGATGAATTCCTTGCCATCGGCACGCGTAATTCGATGAATATCGGTATTTTCACTGATTTCGCTCATGAGTCCAATGATAGAAATTCCATTATGCGGAGAATCTGTAACTTTTAAAAAACCGTTTCAAATAGTTCCGCAATTTGTTTATATTTTTTATCCAAATTATTATCTCGGAGGATTTGAGATGAAAAAGATGGCATTGGGCTTGATTTTGGCTTGTCTTGTCGGATGCGCAGGTGTCCAGTCTGACGATCCGACTGCAATCAACGACGCACTTGTCGGCTTCACCGTCAATTCCCAGGCGGAACACTGGCCGGAAGCTCTGAAGTTCGTAACTGCAGACGAAGCGGAGGAAATTACGGACGAAAACGGTCTGATGAAAGAAGAATACCGCGTCGCCGCAAGCCGTCTCCGCATTTCCGCATTGAAGCGCATGCCGTGGAAGGTCGACGCTAAGGGCCGTCTGATCGGCATCAAGGAAGTTCTCGACGACTTCAACAAGAAGTACATCGTTTCGGAAGACGAAAAGAAGGTCGGTTCGAATCTCGAACAGATGCGTCAGGAACGAATCAAGCGTACCTTAGAACGCGGTCAACGCATCATGGCAGGCGAAGAAGAGCAGGCGAACCAGGAACCGGAAGTCGAAGTCATCACGAACAAGTTGACCGAAGACGAAAAGCGTAAATATGGCAGCACGGGCGAACTCCGCGCACCAGAAGAAATCGAAACGACAGCAACCTATACGCCCGAAGAATCCTCAGGAGCTTCTGACTCTTCCGACAATTCCTATTCGTCCGAAAGCGAACAGTCCCAGGTCTTTGAACCGGAAAATTCGAATATCGAAGAAGACGGTTACTATGGACCGGACGAAAGCGGTGCTACTTCCGACTTCTAAAGTTGAATTCGACAGCCAAATAGCTATATTTGGCAAATCTTGAATACGAAAAAACATATCATTATCGCCATCGACGGTCCGAGCGGAACCGGCAAAAGCACAACTGCAAAGATCGTCGCAAAGGATCTCGGCATTACCTATTTGGATACCGGGGCCATGTACCGCGCCATTACGTTCGCGGCTCTCGAAAAGGGCGTTGCACCGACCAACAAGGCGGGCATCGACCAGCTCCTCCAGTCCACCAAGATTCGCTTTGACGACAATAACCAGATCGTCATCAACGGCATTAACCGTGAAAAGGAAATCCGCGGCAAGCAGGTTTCCGAAGCAGTTAGCCCGTACAGCGCGATCCCCGAGGTCAGGTCCGTCCTCACCCAGTGGCAGCGAGAAATCGCGGGCGAACGCAGTTGCATTCTCGACGGCCGTGACATCGGTACAGTCGTATTCCCCAACGCTGATTTTAAGTTCTTCCTCGTCACGGACCTGAAGGTTCGCGCTGAACGTCGCTACCAGGAATGCCTGCAGAAAGGCATTGCGATGACGCTCGAAGAAATCGAGAAGAATTTGGCAGAGCGCGACCGGATCGATTCCAGCCGCGCAACCGCTCCGCTCAAAAAGGCGGACGACGCCATCGAAATTGACACTACACAACTCTCAATTGAACAACAGGTAAAGAAGATCGAAGACCGCGTAGGTGTAGTGGCGTAGCCTCGATCCCTTTTCCACAACCCAATTAATATATGTCTACAAAACTCAAATTCGGTACAGACGCAGACCTCCAAGAAATTCTCGAAGCTGAAAAGGAACTCGGTTCCATCGGCACGAACGAAGCCGCAGAAGCTTATGCTGGCATGGAAGGCCTCGAAGCGGGCAAGGTTGTCACCGGCAAGATCAGCCAGGTGAACGATCAGGAAGTGCTCGTCGACGTAAACTTCAAGTCCGAAGGCGTTATCTCTCGCAACGAATTCAAGGAAGGCGAAATTCCTGAAGTCGGTTCCGAAATCGAAGTTTTCATCGAAAAGCTCGAAGACGACGACGGTCGTCTCGTTCTCTCCAAGCAGAAGGCCGACTTCGTGCGCGTTTGGGAACGTATTCACCAGGCTTTCGAAAATAATGAAATTGTTCGCGGTACGCTCACGAAGCGTATCAAGGGCGGCGTGGTTGTAGACCTCTTCGGTATCGACGCCTTCCTTCCGGGCTCCCAGATCGACCTCCGTCAGATCCCGGACATCAACGCCCTCATCGGTCAGGATTTTGACCTCAAGGTTATCAAGGTCAACAAGGCTCGTAGGAACATCGTCGTGTCTCGCCGCGTCGTTCTCGAAGAACAGCGCAACAGTCAGCGCGACAAGGTCCTTGACACTCTCGACAAGGGTCAGGTCCGCAAGGGTATCGTCAAGAATATCACCGACTTCGGTGCATTCATTGACCTCGGCGGCGTAGACGGTCTCCTCCATATCACCGACATGAGCTACAAGCGTATCAGCCATCCGTCTGAAATCGTCAAGCTCGGCGATGAAGTGGAAGTTATGGTTCTCGACTTCAACGACAAGAAGGAACGTATCTCTCTCGGCATGAAGCAGCTTAAGCCGCATCCGTGGAAGGACGTTGCCGCCCGTTATCCGGAAGGCATGGTCGTGAAGGGTAAGGTTGTTTCCATCACCGATTACGGTGCATTCGTCGAACTCGAAGATGGCATCGAAGGCCTCATCCACGTTTCCGAAATGTCCTGGACTCAGCACGTGAAGCACCCGTCCAAGATTCTCGCCGTTGGCCAGGAAGTGGAAGCTGTCGTGCTCAAGGTCGAAGAAGAACAGGAACGCATCTCTCTCGGCTTGAAGCAGCTCGAAGAAGATCCGTGGGAACACATCGATGACGAACTTCCTCCGGGCGCACGCGTCGTGGGCGAAATCCGTAACCTCGCTTCCTTCGGCGCATTCGTCGAAATCAAGGACGGCGTTGACGGCCTTATCCACGTTTCCGATATGTCCTGGACGAAGAAGATCAATCACCCGTCCGAAATGGTCAAGAAGGGTGACAAGGTCGAATGCGTCGTTCTCGCAGTCGATAAGGAAAAGCGTCGCATTTCCCTCTCCATGAAGCACCTCACCGAAGACCCGTGGGATTCCGTCGAAAAGGCTTTCCCGGTTGACTCCGAAGTGAAGGGCAAGATCGTTCGTCTCCTCGACCGTGGTGTCGTGGTGGAACTCCCGAACGGTCTCGAAGGCTTCATCCCGGTCTCCAAGCTCACTGCTGAATACATCAAGGTTCCGGCAGACGCTTTCAAGGTCGGCGACGAAGTTCCGGCTGCTGTGACGGAAATCGACCAGAACAACCGCAAGATCTATCTCTCTGTGGTGGACTACTTCAAAAACCGTGAATCCGCTGAGCTCAAGGCTTGGATGGATTCCCACAAGCCGGGCGAAAACGGTACTACCATCGCTGAAGCTGTTGCTCCGGCCAAGAAGTCCAAGAAGTCTGAAGAAGAAGCCTAATTTTTAACTTCCCATTCTGATTTGAAAAATCCCGAGTCTTTAAGACCCGGGATTTTTTTTGTTTGATTTTGTATTTGAAAAAAATTCTATCCGCGTGTGAGACGGAACATCAGACGGAACAAATGTCGATCCGGGTCATCGTCGGAATCCACTTCGATGACACCGAAATAGGTATAAGAAAATTCAACACCCAAAGACCAGGTATCGCTCACCCACCAGTCCATACCTACGTTAATGCGATTGGCCACAAAGACACCGCCCCATTCAGACCTATCGCCGACAGCATCGAGAAGCATCCCGTTGACAGAGGTCGATTCCCCGATATGGAAACCGCGCATCACCGAATTCGGATTCAAAAATGGATAGACTTCAAACCCGAGGCCCGCTCCACCAGAAAACATGATCGAATTTTCTGAGTCCGCTTTTTCTGAAGTTTTTCCATAAACATCGCTCTGTTCTTCACGTAAGCATTCCCAGTTGTCCGTGTCAAACATAAAATCAAACGTGGAGTATAACGCAATCAAATTCCCGATGGATTTTCCAAAGCGGAAATCAATCGCCGGGAAGACAAACGCATTATAGGAGTTTTCCTCTTTTTCCGATTCCCAGAAATAGTCATATTCAGCAGTATACTCATTCCAGCGGTAGCGATAGTTAGACGAAGAAGAGCTTGCCGAAAAAGAATGATAAGCAGGACCGATGCCCGCGCTAAAATAAAAGCCCCGGTGCTCATGCGGATTACGGGCAAAGGCGACGGAGGAAAGCAGAGCCGCGCAAAGGCCCATTCGGAGGAGAGTCTTCATTTTAGCCTCGCGTCAAACGGAACAGGATGTGGAAACCGTCAATGCCGTTGTCACTGCCCGTTACATAGACCTTCGGCGACGCATGGAAATACGCCGCACTGAGACCGATCGAGAGATGATCGTTCACCCACCAGTCTTTACCAATTTCTACCGTAAAGCCCCAATCCACATTCACTTCGGAATCGACAGATTCTAGATCAGCTCCATACACGGCATCTAATCCATAACCAATCGATCCTCCCAAGAAGAAGCCATTCAAAGCAGAGCTTGTATCGCGGAACGGATAAATCGACGTTCCAAAACCAATATACGAACGCGCCATAATCGAATTGTCGTCAGAACCCTTGTCGACATCGCAATTCCCATAAGAATCACAGTAAATCGCGATATCATTTGCTTCGCCAGAATAAACCGCAATATTGAACTCTGTATAAAAAACGAGCAAATTTGCAACGCCAACGCCAAAGCGGAAATCCATAAGCGGGAAGGTAAATCCCTTAAAGCTCGCTTCCTCGTAGGCATTGCCATCTACTTGTTCCGTATGGAAATTGACATACGAAAAGCCCGTACCGAAATTACTGTAAAAACCACGGTGTTCCTTTGGGTTCGCGATCCGCGGCGCAGTTTGTTTTGCGGTAGGCAAAGTTTCTTCTGCCACAGGAGCGGCAAGCGTCGAAGATTCCACAGCCGGAGCTTCAGACGCAGAGGATTCTAAAGTTGCAGATTCCGAAGTGGAGAAATGGGGAGCAGTTTCCCACGCAGAGCCTTCGGCAAAAGCGCAAGCGGAAAACAGACAAATCAAAGCAAATAATTTTTTCATGTCCAAACCTATAAATTTTTACAAAAATAAAAAAACGCAATTGTACAATAGCCGGCATTGCCGGCGGTTCTTCTTTTACGGGCGTAGCCCTAGGATACTAGCCACGCGTCACGTCGCGTTGGTCGATCTGCCACTTGCAGAAGGTCCTTACCGGCAGACCGCATTTCAATAGTAGCCAAAGGATTTCTTGTTTGTCGAGGATGGAACGCCAGAAGGCTAAACGCTGCGGATCTTTTGTATCTTTGCCAGTATGATCAAGCGAATTCAGGAATTGGATGTTCTGCGAATTTTGGCGATGCTGTTTGTCATCACCTACCATTTCGCTGTTGAATACGGTTTCGCCGGGATTCCTGTTATGAACCTGTTCTGCACCACTCCGAACTATGATTTTGGAAACGTCGCTGTCACGATCTTTTTGATTCTTTCAGGTGGGTTACTTTATAAGAAATACGGGGACTTGTTGAATGCGCCTTCTAAGGAAATTTCCCTTCAGCGCTTTTACAAAAAACGAGCCTTGGCGATTTACCCGCCCTTCTGGATTTTAAGCCTTTACATTCCCTTTAGCCTATTGCGTCACGCGTTGACCGACGGAAACACCTTTGCCCTTGCGCATCCTCTGACGCTGTTGCTTACGCTCATCGGTTTTGATGGCTACGTTAAGCTTTACGGAGTGAGCACATACGCCTTTTGCGGAGACTGGTTTGTGGGAGCGATCGTATTCCTTTATCTTCTCTATCCGCTCCTCGCCAAAGTCTATCAAAAGGCGCCTATCGTTACCCTGTCCGTTTTGACGGTTCTTTATGCGTTGCAGTTTTGGATTCCAGCCCCGAATTTTTTATTGAGCGCATACCCCTTCACGCTCCTGTTCAAGTTCTGCTTGGGATTTGCCCTAGTGGAGAACCTGGAAAAACTCCGGAGCTCGCGAACGGCGATTATCTCTGCGATAGTCTTTATCGTTTTGTCCTTCATCGACATTCCCGGAAGTCTCAACACGGATTGCTTCGGAACTATTGCTGCCATCGCCCTATTCGTCTTTGGCTTTTACCTGGCTCCGTCCCTGCTCCGCAACAAAACGGTCGGCTCTTCCGTTCAAAAAATCGCTCCGCTTTCCTACTGCGTATTTTTGGTACAGCACGTAGCAATTCTTTGGAGTCAAGCAGCTTATATTCAGCTATTCGCTAAACTGCACCTGCGATTTACAGAATGGAACGTAGCCGCTCTCTTGGCGGTGACCATTCTCCTGATTCTTTTAATTGCTTATCTTCTAAACAAAGTTACCCGAAAAGCTTTAACGTTCCTTTAAAAAGAGGCATTCTCCAACGTGCCACAGAACTTCTTGAAACACGACAGCGAAAAGGACGCCCCTTCTGTCATTACGAGAAGCTCCCCCTCTGTCATTGCAAAGAGCGTGAAACGCGATGAAGCAATCTGCATAGACGCTCAAAAGTTTTAACTTTAAAATATGTCGCATTACGTCTACATGTTGCTTTGCAAGGGCGACCGGATTTACACCGGGTACGCGACCGACGTACAAAAACGTTTCGAAGCGCACAAATCCGGGAAGGGCGCCAAGTTCACCAAGGCGTTCCCCCCAGAAAAAATTCTCAAGGTCTTTGAATTAAAAACCAAACACGACGCCATGCGCCTAGAATTTTTAATCAAGCGTCAACCGCTCGAAATCAAAAAGGCGTGTATTGAACTTGCGGAAGGAACGCTCCCCGCGTTCTTTCCCGAAGCTTAATGCGCTTCGAGCCAGTTTGCACCATAGCCGACAGACGCGACGAGAGGAACCTTCAATTCCATCGCGCTCTGCATTTCGCTCTGCACGATCTTTCCCATTTCTTCCACGCGGTCCTTCGGGCATTCGAACACAAGTTCATCGTGCACCTGGAGCATCATCGTCAGCGGCAAGGAATCTTCCTCGATCCGCTTAGCGACACGAATCATCGCCGTCTTGATCAAATCGGCAGCGCTTCCCTGCACAGGCGTATTCACCGCCATGCGTTCTGCCATTTGACATTCCGTGCGGTCGCTCGAATCGATGCCTAAAATGGCGCGACGGCGGCCGGTGAGAGTTTCCACGTAACCGTGTTCATGCGCAAACTGTTTAATCTTTTCCACGTAAGTTTCCACGCCACGGTAAAGGTTAAAGTAGCCGTCGATAAAAGTCTTCGCTTCGCCCATCGGAATGTGCAAATCGCGCGAAAGGCGGAACGGCGTCATGCCGTAAAGAACGCCAAAGTTCACCACCTTGGCGCGGCGGCGTTCGTCTGCGGTCACTTCGGAAGGGGCCTTGCCAAAGACCGCAGAAGCCGTGAGCGCGTGAATATCCATGCCGCTGTTATAAGCTTCGATCAGCTTTTCGTCTTCGCTCAAATGGGCGAGCATACGGAGCTCAATCTGCGAATAGTCCGCGGAAAGAATCACGTTATGAACCGGATCTTCCGGGACAAACGCGGCACGAATCTTTTTCCCTTCTTCAGAACGGATCGGGATATTTTGCAAGTTCGGATCACGGCTCGAAAGGCGACCCGTCGCCGTTCCCCACTGCACAAAGTTCGTGTGGATGCGATGCGTTTCCTTGTTCACGAGCGTCGGGAGAACTTCCACGTAAGTGTTCTGAAGCTTTTTCAGTTCGCGGTAATTCAGAATCGACTGAATAAAAAGTGTTTCCTGTTCCGAAAGGTCGAATTCGTTCAAAAGGCGATCGAGAACGGCGCTGTCCGTGCTGCGGCCGGTCGCCGTTTTCTTCAAGACCTTGAGCTTAAAATCGTCGTAAAGAACTTCGGCGAGCTGCTTTGGAGAACTGATATTGAACGGGCTTCCACCCGAAAGCTGGTACACGAGTTCTTCCGTTTTTTCGATGCGCGTCGAAAAGTCTGCGGAAAGCGCCTGCAAAGCCTTGGAGTCCACGGACGCGCCGTTTTCTTCCATGTTAAAGAGCACCTTGAGAATCGGCATTTCCGTTTCTTCAAAATGCTTCAACTGCCCGTTCTGAGAAAGCTTTTCCTGGATCTTGTCCCAGAGTTCATAAATCGCCGCAGCGGTCTGTGCGGCATATTCCGCTGCATCGTCCACAGACACACGGCAAAATTCGATTTCATTTTTTCCACGACCGACAAGCGTTTCTTTTAAGGGAACTTCCCTGCCCACATAACGCATCGAAAGTTCTTCAAGCTCGTATTTGGATTCCCCCGGGGAAACGAGCCATGCTCCAATCTGGGCATCCAAAACCTGATGCGGTTCCACACGTTCATCCATCGACCAGGATAGCACATGCAACGCGGTCTTTGCACCGAACATACGCCACGGCTTTTGCGCAACCGTAAATGCCGGCACAAACCAATCCGAAAAATATTCCGTATCGATGTTGTTCAGCGGAATTCCCATGTCGTCCGTGTGACCGAGCGGTACGTAAAAACCTTTATCCGGTTCCGTTGCAAAGGCAACGCCCGAAATGCGTGTTTCCATTTGATTCGAACCGTCATACATCACAGAAATCGCAGGCGAAGGAGAGCCTTCGACCGCTTCCATCATTTCCTTAAAAGCCTTGGTCGTGCGCACGACAACCGTTTCAAACGGTTTCGCATGCCGCTTCGGAAGTTCACCCGAAAATCCCGCCTTGGACGGAACATCTTCGAGCAAACGGATCAGACTAAAGATTTCGTTTTCCTTAAAGAGCTTTGCCATCGCATCGCTTTCGATGCCCTTGAATTCAAGCTCTGCCATGGTCCCCTTGAATCCGCGTGCCGACTGGATAGTTACCAGTTCACGCGAAAGGAAGGCGTTTTCCTTGCCCTTTTCCAGATTGTCGTGCAAACCTTTTTTGGTAATCTTGTCGAGGTTCTCATACAAATTGTCGATCGAGCCGTATTCCTGCAAAAGCTGTACAGCCGTTTTGGGGCCAACCTTCGCAACACCCGGAACGTTATCGGAAGAGTCTCCCATCAAAGCGAGGTAATCGCGGATCTGTTCCGGCGGAATGCCGTACTTTTCCTTGACCTGTTCCGGTCCAAAGTCGATGCCGTCCGCCCCTTTTTCCAAATGGAAAAGATGGATGCGATCGTTCACGACCTGCGAAAGATCCTTGTCCTTTGTCACCAGCAGAATCTGTTCAAAGCCTTCTTTGTACGCAACTTCCGCAGCGGCGGCCATTACGTCGTCAGCTTCGTAACCTTTTTCGGAAAGCAGTGGAATTCCGCTGACCTTGATGATTTCTTCGAGGAGCGGCATCTGTTTGGCCATTTCTTCGGGCATCGGGCCGCGATTCGCCTTGTATTCCGGGTAAAGTTCATGCCGAAACGTCGGCGCGCCTACATCTGTCACAATTGCAAAATGCGTCGGCTTATGCTTGGCGAGAATGCGAAGTACAGCGCCCCAGTAACCGTGCACCAGGGAAACATCCAAGCCGTCTTTATTCACCAACGGATTTTTCGCATACGCATAAAACATGCGGAACGCGAGTGCAAACGAATCCAACAAAAGCAACTTACGCGGAGCGGACATGAGCCCTCCTTTCCAAAATATTCCTATAGTTCGACGCTCAGCTTTTCGCGCATTTCCTTTACCGTTTCCACCGCCTTTTCGACGGAGTTCGCACGGGCGAGCAAAACGCCCATCCGACGGTGACCGCCCACCTGCGGCTTACCGAACAGGCGAATGCCCGTATCCGGAGTTTCGAGGACTTTGGCAAGATTGCTAAATCGCACCTTATCCGATTCGCCTTCAACAACGATTGCCTTGGAAGCGGACGGACCGCGGAATGCGATGTTCGGAATCGGAAGTCCGAGGATTGCACGAGCGTGCAAGGCAAATTCCGAAAGATCCTGGGAAATGAGAGTCACCATGCCGGTGTCATGCGGACGCGGGCTCACTTCGCTAAAAAGCACTTCTTCGCCGCACACAAAAAGCTCCACGCCAAAGATGCCACGACCACCGAGAGCGTCCGTCACCTTTTTGGCAATGTCGTGAGCCTGTTCGAGCACATGGGCACTCATCGGCTGCGGCTGCCAGGATTCCTGATAGTCACCGCTCACCTGGTGGTGACCGACCGGTTCGAGGAAGCTCGTACCGCCCACATGACGCACGGTGAGCATCGTAATTTCATAGTCGAACGGCACAAAACCTTCGACGATCACGCGGGAAGGCTTACCCGTGCGACCTGCGGTCTGGGAAATGTTCCAAGCCTTATCGATATCTTCTTCGCACTTGACCGTGCTCTGTCCGTGACCCGAAGAGCTCATCACGGGCTTTACGACGCACGGAATGCCCACAGCCTTCACGGCGGCCTTAAAATCTTCTTCGGTATCGGCAAAGCGGTACGGGGACGTCTTAATGCCTAGATCTTCAGCGGCAAGACGGCGAATGCCTTCGCGGTTCATCGTGAGACGTGTCGCCATGGCGGTCGGAATCACGTTGTAGCCTTCCTTTTCGAGTTCCACGAGGGTAGGCGTCGCAATCGCTTCGACTTCCGGAACGATGTAGTCCGGCTTTTCCATTTCGATCACACGGCGCAGTTCCGCACCGTCGAGCATATTGATTACATGACTGCGGTGCGCCACCTGCATACCCGGAGCATTTGCGTAGCGGTCCACGGCAATCGTTTCGGCGCCAAGGCGCATCATTTCAATGATGACTTCCTTGCCGAGTTCACCTGCACCGCAAAAGAGAACGCGCGTTGCGCTCGTGCTCAGAGGTGTACCAATCGATCCAAGTTCTGCTGCCATAAATTTTCCCTAGTTAAGTCTTTGTCGAATTACTTTTTGTTCTTGCCCGGGGTGCCTTTTTCGTAGCCGCCAATGCAAGAAACCGCTTTGCTGTTGCAAGCCGTTCCTTCACGCGATGTAGTTTCCCCTTCGGCTTCGAAGATCGCTTCCACCATGCGACTAAAATCATTCGATGCTTTCTTTCCGATCGTCGTCTTGTAATACAAATCGTCATCGCGCGTGTACACAAGAACGGTCACCGTTTCACGCGCGTTATGCTTGCTCTTGAGCGTGTAACCGTAAGGTTCTTCCTTGATCGTGAACATCTGAAGACTCGGCATTTCAATTTCAAAATCTTTCCACGTCACATACTTGCCTTCGGCACGCGCTTTAAAGAAAGCGGTTGAATCTTTTTCATTCAGGGTCTCCATGACGTCGTTGATACGCGTATCATAAGTTTCCTGAACCAAACGAAGTTCTTCTTCCTGAGCGGTCAAACGTTCTTCTGAATCCATCGCGAAAAGCGCGGATGTCGAAAGGCAAAAAGCGAATGCGGCTATAGAAATTTTCTCCATACTCCAATTTTAGAATTTTCTTTTTCCCCTACGAAATGCAGATCTTTATCGGAGGTTGTATTTTGCCACAAAAGCATCAAATTCTGCAAAATCCTGCGACCTGGGCGGTTAAACTCATACGATTCCAACAATCCGAATCCCGCATTCTCCACCCTCTTCGCATCAGAAATCTAACAACCCTTCCCTGTAAACGGAAGCTTCCCTTAAGCGTTCATCATGTCTCAACCGTTCAAAGCATAAGCGTAAGGTGCTTGCGATGCCTCAAAAGCTTTTAATCGGATATAATTAAAACCGTGATAGCAAAGGATTTTAAAAATGGAGAACATTCCAAAACCGAAGAAAATTCCCCCAAACTCAAAGATGAAATTTTCCCGTGCGACGAAGGCGAAAAGAATGGCGGTGACGTCTTCTTCCCTATCCCATCTGCATTTCTTTTTGTCTGCATTCACATTTTTAATTTATTTCAAATTGGATCGAAGAACGCAAGCATATTCAATATTTATAGGAACTCTTCTCGCTCTTGTTTTTTTTGATTCTGTTTGTTATGTTTATTATACTTAGATAGAGCTAAAAGTAAGGGTGAAAAATGTCTCAAACACTGAAGCTTTCGCAGAGCCTCGAAGATTATTTGGAAATGGTTCACATTCTTTGTCTAGAAAACAAGGGGACCGCACACGTCAAGGATATCGCCGAACGTCTTTCTGTGAAAATGCCTTCCGTGAACAAAGCGATGAATGAACTCAAGAAACTCGACTTGGTGATTCAGGAACCGTACACAGGCATTTCCCTATCCCCGGTCGGCAAAAAGACCGCTGCAAAAATTCTCGCCCGTCACTTTTTGCTCAAGGCCATGCTCACCAAGTTCGGCGTCAGCGAAAAGAACGCAAACGAAGATGCCTGCAAAATGGAACACATTCTTTCGCAGGAATCCCTCAACGCGATCGACGCTTTTGTCCACGACGAAAAGAAGTCTTAATTTATACCAAATCCCATTCTTGGAAAATCAAAATCCCGACACAGCGACCGGGATTTTTTGCGTTCTTGACAGCCTGCTTGATTACCACTTTCCAAATGGAGGATTTGCCAAACAATTCATTTCTCATTAACAACTGCTAAACAAGATTATTCTTAGAAAATTTCTTCTAGCAATCTTTC
>NZ_JALFIA010000059.1:0-31399 GCF_022776125.1 Hallerella sp.
AACAACAACGTTGTCCGGTTCGCACATGGCGATGCATTCTTCAACCCAAGCCTTGATCTTGTTATGCTTGATGTCGTTGAGAGTGAGACTCATATAGGTAACTCCTATTTGGTTTAACGTTACGTTTCGATCATTTCGAACACGATAAATGTACAAAAAAATGGGGATTCGGAAAGTGGATAGAATCTAAAAAAGCCTTTTCCACGCCCCTTGGATAAGGGCTCCGAAACTGAGTCAGACTATTTTCACATTTTTGAAGGGACAACTCCAGCCAGCAGTCAGAATCTTTACAACGATTTTATTTGATTTTCTTGAAAATTTCCCAATTTTTGCAAAAAATAAGATAGATTAGGAGAGTATTTATCGCTTATATAGATTAGGAGCTTTATGAATTGGTCTTATCGTGAACATAACAAGAACACCCTTTGCATGATCATGGCTGGCGGTCAGGGCAGCCGACTCCAACCTCTCACCCGAGACCGTGCAAAGCCGGCGGTTCACTTTGGTGGAACTTACCGAATTATCGACTTCGTTTTGAACAACTTTATCAACTCTGGCATCTTCAAGATCAAGGTGTTGACCCAATTCAAGTCGGATTCCTTGAACAAGCATATTTCTGCAGCCTGGAACTTGAATGCAAGCCTTGACCAGTATGTAGACCTTGTGCCCGCACAGATGCGCACCGGAGGCGATTGGTACAAAGGCACCGCAGACGCCATTTTCCAAAACATCAACCTGATTACGGATGAGCGTCCGGATATCGTCGCGATCTTCGGCGGCGACCACATCTATAAAATGGATGTGAATCAGATGATAGACTTCCACCTTTCTCGTGCAGCACTCCTGACAATTGCAGCGATTCCTGTACCAGTGGAAGAAGCAAGCGAATTCGGCATCATTGAAGTCGACTCCGACAACCGCATGATCGGCTTCCAGGAAAAACCGAAAGAACCCAAGCAAATGCCGGGACGCCCGGGCTGGTGCCTCGCCAGCATGGGCAACTATATTTTCACAAGCAAGTTCCTTGTACGAGAGCTTTTGAAGCACTCTAGCGAAGGCGCAACTGACTTCGGCAAGGATATTATTCCGGCGCTTTACCCGAACTACCCTGTTTACGTCTACGATTTCAACACGAACATCGTCCGCGGAGAACGCGCAGAAACCAAGGGTTACTGGCGCGACGTGGGAACGCTTGATGCCTTCTTCGAAGCCAATATGGACATTTGCTCGGGCAATCCTCCGTTCGACCTCTACAACAACTACTGGCCGATTCGCACCTATAACTGGAACCAGCCGCCTGCCCGTTTCTTTAGCGCCGGCGACTCGGAAAATCCGGGCGCAGCAATCGACTCCGTTGTTTCTGCAGGCTGCGTAATCGGCGGCGGTCGCGTGATCAAGAGTGTTCTTTCTCCGGCGGTTTCCATTCAAAAGGAAGCCCTCGTCGAAGAATCCATTCTCTTCCCTGACGTGACGATCGGTCCGGGCGCGAAGGTACGCAGAGCCATTATCGAAAAGGGATTGCACATTCCTGCGGGTTTCGAAATCGGTTATGATTTGGAACGCGATAGCAAAATGTTCCACGTAACGCCTTCGGGTATCGTCGTTCTCGCCAAGGATACGATTATAAAAGCTTAACGCCTTGAGAACTCTAATCGAAGACGCACTTCAACCGAAGTGCGTCTTCTCTTTTTTACTCATCAATTTTCAGACAAATTCACCAACCGAAATAAGGTGTGAAATTTTAAATCTGTTTAAAACGAGAAACCCCCGCACTTCCGCACGGAGGTTTTCAAGGGTGGGTAACCGGACTCGAACCGGCGACAACCAGAATCACAATCTGGGACTCTAACCAATCTGAGCTACACCCACCATAAATGAGCGAGGCAAATATAACAAAGTTTAAAGAAAATTCAAAGGGATAATTTTGAATTATTCTTCGCGCTCTTTACGCCTCATCAAACGCATGAAGTTGGCACGCTTGAAATCATTACGGTGTTCGTTGCAGAATCTCGGGTAGATGAACTGCTTCGGGAAGACCTTGATTTCAAACAGATTGTCGCAACCTTCGAGGCAGCAACGGAACTTCAAGTCCAAAACATCTGTATAGTTGTGGCGGAATACGATGTTCTTTGCATCGATATTTTCCACATCCTTCTTCTGCTTCTGGCGATTCTTGATATCGCGGTGAATCGGGCAGTACTTGGCAATCGGGTGACCCCAAAATTCGCGACCGCAACCCGGTTCTTGGCAAATTTTGAGCTTAATGCGTTTCTTCTTTTTGTACTTAGGTAGCTGCATAGCACTTGTAAATTTACTAAAAATCCTTTTTTTTTTCAATTTTTTCCTTTCTCCGTGCTTTCGAGCGTCTTATAAATGGAGCTTCTTTTAGGAGGACCTATGCAAATGAAGCGATTTCAGTGGTATTTTGTGGGCATTTTCACGCTCGTTTGGCAAATTGGAGGCTGTTCCCAAGCGGATATTTCCACCGAAGTGGCGGATTTTGGAACGGCAAAGCTTGAATTTTTGGATGTCGGGCAAGGTTTGTCCGTTTTGATTCAATCTAGTGGCAAAGAGTGGGCGTTTTTGTACGATGCAGGGAACGACTCCACTGGATTTTGGGATTCACTGCACGTGCGAAACATAAAGCACTTGGATTGGGCGCTAGTGAGCCATTGGCATCGGGATCATGCGGGGGGATTTTTGGAATGGGACGGTTCCGTGCAAATCAATACGCTTTTTTACAGCCGAGATACCGGCGGCATTTGGTTGCGGGACAGCATTTTGAAGCTTGCCAAACGTTTTGGGACAAAAACGGTTGCAGTCGAACGCGGACAAAAACTCCCGTGCGAAGAATGGAGCTGTCAAATCTTATGGCCGACGGGATTCAAAAAAATCGGGGGAAACGATGCGAGCGCCGTTTTGCAGATTTCGGACGGAAAAGAGCGGGCGCTTTTCACAGGAGACCTGGAGAACCTGGGAGAAGCGGAACTTTTGGAACTTTCGCACGATCTGCAGGCGAGCCTTTTGCAAGTCGGGCACCACGGTTCTACGAGCAGTTCTTCGCTCCACTTTTTGGAACAGGTGGCGCCCACGCTTGCGGTCATCTCTGTGGGAAAAGGCAATCCTTACGGTCATCCGGCAAAGAGTACGCTGAAAAAACTTTCTTTTGCGACCGGAGATTCCTCCAAGATTTTACGCACAGACCTTTTGGGAACACTTGTTGTGGAATGGCGACTCAAGAAAGGTTTATGGCTAAGAAATTACTAGTTTAAGGGTCTATGGCACATCTTTTCCATATTCCTGTGATGGGAACCTGTTTTACGACCGATTCTCCCCTACGCGTGGCGCATTGGGGAATCGACTCGGCGATTTCCCTCGTCGATGACAGGATGACGGAAAAGATCGGTCTGTATTACGCCCAAAAATACGGACTGCCGTACGAAAAGGTTTCCCCTTCCGCCGAACACGCCCGAGAAAAGCGGATACAGCTCTATCTGAATCTGGTAAACGCCTTGGTGCAAAAGAATTTTGCCCGTGTAAAAAAAGCGCCTTTTACGGGAGAAAGCGAAAAGGACTTTTACTTTCAGCTATTGCCGACAGAAGATCCGCTCCGCAAGCGTTACCTGAAGATGCTCCAAATGCCTAGGGGAGACGCCCGTGATGCTGAAGAGAACGCCTTGAGTGCAGAAATGCGCCCGGGCTCTATCGATGTGAACATCATGGTGAAACTCGACCGCCCGGGCTTTGACGATGCAAAAGAAGCGCTCCGCGGCTATGCGAAATCAAACCTTTACGGAAACACGAGTCTGATTCTAAGCGCGGGAATCAACCAGGCGCTTTTCAGCGAAATGGAAGCTTTCCCCTGCTTTTACCGAAATGCGGTCGGAGGCTTTGACAAAAAAATTGTATTGAAAATTTCGGACTTCCGCTCAGCAGAAATCCAAGGTAAATTTTTAGCCCGCAAGGGTCTCGAAGTTTCGGAATACCGCATTGAGTCCGGGTTGAACTGTGGCGGTCACCTGTTCCCTGCACAGGGAGAGCTTCTACCGCTGATTTTACAAGAAGTCGTGACGAAGAAAGAGAAGCTTGTTTGCGGTTTTAGAGATGCCGTGCAAAAGTATTATACAACCCACGGTCTCGACGTAAAACGTTTGATGCCGCTGATGCCAAAATTTACAGTCCAGGGTGGCATTGGAAACTTTGGCGAAGCCGAGCGTCTTTTGCGCGATTTTGGGATGGACCGGTGCGGATGGGGATCGCCTTTTTTGCTTGTACCGGAAGCGACTCTCGTGGATGACGCATTGAGAAACTTGCTCGCCAAGGCGAGTTCAAATGACATCGTGATGAGCGAGGCATCCCCGCTCGGCATTCCTTTTAGCCATTTGAAACTCTGCCCCGCAGAAATCGACCGCGTTCAAAAAATAGAGCAAGGAAATCCAGGCGCCCTTTGTCCCAAAGGCTTTTTGCAAAACAATACCGAATTCACGGAACGCCCGATTTGCACGGCAAGCCGCGAATATCAAAAGAAAAAACTCGCCGCCATCGATGCTTTGAACATTTCCGCCGAAGAAAAGCAAAAAGCAAAAGCTCTGGTCTTCGAAAAGACGTGCATTTGCCATGAGCTCGGAAATTCCGGGCTAATCGCTCTCGGGCTTGAAAGCTCAGAAAAGGCTCCGGCAGAAATTTGCCCCGGTCCGAACCTCGCCTTTTTCGACAGAACTTACACGCTCAAAGAAATGGTGGACTTTATCTATGGACGTGGGGAAACTTTAACCACCGCGCATCGTCCGCACATGTTCGCTTTGGAAATTCAGCTGTACGCAAAGTGGTTTAAGGCTTCGGCAGAAATGGGAACTCCTTTGAAAACGGTCGCAGAGAACCTGAAACGCGGACTCGATTTAGCACTTGAAATTTCCAAGTCCAAAGCGTATCCCGGCGAAGATTTGGAAAGCATCCAGGACGCAGTCGCACATACCCTTCCGCTGATTGAACCTTATTTGTGATTACTTGATCGCGAGCTTCGGTTTTCCCGTCCAGCCGAGCTTTCCGTGAAGAGCATTGACGAAGCCCGTATTCTTCATGCGGATAAACGTCGTTACATCCTTACTCTTGGAAAGAACGAGAGAATCCCCCGCTTCAAGGACGTGCACAATTCGACCGTCAAAGACGAGTTCAATCGGCGTATTCATAATCGACGTGACACGGCATTCCGAATCCGTCGGGATGATAAGCGGTCTAACCGAAAGACTGCAAGGCGCCACCGGGGTCAAGACAAAGGCATCGACCGACGGATAGATAATTGGCCCACCCGCGGCAAGATTGTAAGCAGTAGAACCTGTCGGCGTCGAAACGAGCAGAGAATCCGCCCAATATTCCGTCAGCGGACGGCCCTTGAATTCCACGTTGATATTGACGAGGCGTTCTGGAGCATGGGCTCGGATATGCATTTCGTTCAAAACCGTTTCCGAGCAGAGAACCTTTTGCTTGTGATAGATTTTGGCATCTATCATGATGCGGTCGCGGGTCGTATAATCGCCCACGAGAAGTGCATTCAGCGCATCCGGCAAGCTTTCCACCGGCGTTTCCGTCAGGAATCCGACGCGGCCCGCATTCACGCCAAGAATCGGAATGTTGACGCCCAGCGCAATACGTGCTGAGCTTAAAAACGTACCATCACCGCCGATCGCAATCAAAAGAGAGCATTTGCGCAGAGTGCGTTCCGAGACAATGCGAATACCCTTGGGAGCGACTCCCACAAGAGAATCCACCGCATAGAACGAAATGTCGCGATGCTTTGCCGCAAACACAGAAATCTCTTCGAGAGCCTTGATGAGTTCAGGGCTCTTTCCCTTAAAGCCAACAATGCCGATTTTGGAAAACTTCATGATTGTGCAATTTCTTTTAATTTATTTACGATCCCTGGAAAAGCGACGTCGATGTTTCCCAGATTTTCAATCGTCGTTTCTCCTTGCGAGAAAAGCGAAATGACGTTAAACATCAATCCAAGAACCGGATCGTTTTCCGCATCAAACCTGCCCGCATCGAGTTCTTCTCTTCCGCGGATAACAAGTCCTTCATCATAGACGCCGATCGAAGCGCCTGTCTGTTTCAAATTTCGGGCGAGCGTTTCGCAACGAGGACGCAATTCCTTGGATAGGCTATCCGGAATGCGAAGAATACTTTCCCCGTCGGCAGTACTCGCCGCAAGAGCGATGAACGGATATTCCTCCAGGCACGTGCAAAGGATATCTTCTGCAAGGCGGCGAGAGGACAAGCGTTTATCGTAAACAGAAATCACGTCCGCATAGGCTGTGCCATAACGCTCGTGACGCGATCCAAAATCGATTTTTGCCCCCATACGGCGGAGCGCCGAGAAGGCTCCGGCACGGTCGGCCGCAACCAGAACATTTTTGAGCGTAATCTTTTTGTTTTTGAATGCCGGAGAAAGGATCGAAAGGATGACAAGGGCACAAGCTTCCGTCGGATCATTCGGCACAAAGTAGTCGTGGCTCGTCAAAATCTTGGTTTCGGAAATGACCGTTTTGACACGGCGTTCCGTTTTGATACCACGAGCCTTGGCAATACGGCGTTCGAGTTCGCTCATTTCCTGCATACCGGTCGTTTGAATCTGGATTTGCGCGCCGAAGTAAGCGAGCATTTCGACAAACGAAGAACGGACCGGGCAGCGTTCATCAAACTCGACAGTTCTACCGAGAACAAGAGCGTTCACGAGGACCGCATTCTTAGCGAGGTACGGGATGCAGCCTTCACGCGTTTCCTTGAGCAACGGAAGCACATGTTCAAAGTGGAACGAAATCGTCTTGCCCGCTTCCGTATCCGATTCGTTTTCCACCTTCACGCCGAAAACTTCAGCGAGGAAAGTCTTTGCCTTTTGAAGCTGTTCCGCAGTTCCCGTTGCAGAGAAAAGCGTTTCCGTATCCTTGGAAGCGAGAGCAAGCAAAAGCGACATGGCATTGTCACTTTCCGGAATATGCAGAAGAGCCGGAATCTGATAAGAGAATCCGACACCCGTCAGAATCGTATTCGAACCTTTTTCTTCGACCTTGAGGCCAAACTCCTGGAGCATGTTCGCAAAATGGCGAGAGCGATCGGTAAACGCAAAATCGTCCAAAGTCGTACGACCGTTCACCAGAAGGCCAAGCGCAAGCACATCTTCCGAAAGTTCGCGGTCCGGATTTAAAACGATATCTTCCATTAGCGTTCCGTTACTTCAAAATTCAAGGAGCGCAAGAGTTCTCGCGCCGCATTCGCCTGAGCTTCGGTTTTAAATGCAATCAAAAGGGTGCCTGCGATATTTTCGCGCACCTTCATAAGTTCGATATCTCGCACGTTCAGCTCTGCCTTCGCAAGCGGTTCAAGCACTGCAAGAATCGATCCCGGTTCATCTTTCAACTGTACCGTGAGCTGGAAAAAACTGTTGTTCGCATTCTTGCCTGGGGCAAAAAGCGAAGCGCGACCGGCGTTTCCCTGGCTAAAAATCCGATGCAGATAGTCTTCATCCGTCGGGAGTTTTTCAATTGCCTGACGGGTCTCTTGAAGACCTGCGATATATTCGTCCATGGCGCGAAGAATTTCCGGTTTGTTCGTTTCGGCAATATCCTTCCACATGGCCCAGCTGGATGCGGCGATACGGGTCATGTCGCGGAAGGCGCGCCCGGCAAAATGCTGGTACCCGTTGTCGAGAAGGCGCGCCGGGATGTTCGCGGCGAGGCTTGAACTTGCCATCTGCGGCATGTGACTGACCCAGGCGACCGTCTGATCGTGATGTTCCGGCGGGAAAACGACCTGCTCCGCTCCGACGAACGAAATCATTTCAGACAGAGCCTTATAATCGCAAGCAGAGGTTCCCGCAGGCGGGCAGACGAACCAGTACGCATTTTCAAATAACGACGGATCGTTGAATTCAACGGAATGTTTTTCCGAGCCAGCCATCGGGTGACTTCCCACAAAGCGGAACGGAGCCTTAAGAGCGGCACCCGCTTTGCAAATTTCCACCTTGGTACTGCCGATATCCGAAACGAGAATCGGATGGGACGGAGTCCGCTTGGAAAGCTTTTCGAGAGTCGAAAGGATGATCGAAATCGGCGTGCAAAGCAGAATGACGTCCGAACCTTCTACCCACTGATCGATTTCATCATAGCCGAACGTTTCGTCGGCGAGTTTCAATTCCTTGGCACGGGCAAGCGTCTTCGGCGAGCTGACCGCTCGAACAATGACATCTTCTTTCGCCTGCTTAAAAGCGGCGGCGATGGAACTTGCAAGAAGCCCAAAACCGACAAAAGTGACTCGTTTGAAAGAAAACATCACCTTTCCACCTGTCGAGTTTCCGTCATGATGACCTGAAAAATCCGAGCCATCGATTCCGGAGAGAGCGGACCGTCACACGCTTTCGCCTTGGCAGCGACGCGTTCCAAGATTTCCTGTTCGCGAGAGGCATCAAAAACAGGAAGTCCCTTTTCCTTTTTAATTTTACCGATTTTAACCGCATAATTTGCGCGGTTATTCAAAAGCTCGATCAGATTGTTTTCAAGCTCGTCGATTTTTTTTCGCCAGTACGCAATATCCATATAGGGAAAGTTAGAAAGTTTTTTGAAGGACTTTGGCTTTTCTATATTTTGGAGCATGAAAATCGCAGTCGGACTTTCTGGTGGCGTTGATTCCACGATGGCAGCCTATCTTTTAAAGAAACAAGGTCACTCCGTCGTCGGTGTTACGATGTCTCTTTGGGATGGAACAATTCCTTTAGAAGACCACGGTCAAAGCGGATGTTTTGGCCCAGGCGAAGCTCGCGAACTTGAAAAAACAGCAGAAGTCGCCAAACGCCTAGGTATCGACTACGAAGTCATTCCGCTTGCCGAACAGTACAAGCGAAATGTTTTAGACTATTTCCGCGAAGAATACAGAGCCGGTCGCACCCCGAACCCTTGCGTTAAATGCAATCAAAAGATGAAGTTTGGATTCTTAATTGATTGCGCCCATAAACTGCTCGACTTCGACACATTCGCGACAGGGCATTATGCACAGGTTTCCGATAACGGAAGACTCTTGCGCAAGGCGGTCGATTCTACCAAGGATCAGACCTATTTCCTTTCGCGCTTAAAAAGAGAACAGCTTTCCCGCGTGATTTTCCCACTCGGAAACCTCACCAAAAAAGAAGTCAAAACCCTAGCTGCGGAATCCGGATTTGAAGACATTGCCGCCCAGCACGAAAGTCAAGACTTCATCGAATGCGAAGATTACGCAGTTCTCTTCGACAAGGATGACATCAAGCCCGGTGACATCGTCGATTTGAACGGCAAAGTTCTCGGCCATCACAACGGTATCATTTATTATACCATCGGTCAGCGCAAAGGTCTTGGCATTGGCGGTCTCAAAGAGCCGCTTTTTGTCGTGAAAATTGACCCGCACAAGAATCAAGTGATTCTCGGAACCAAAGCCGATTTGTATTCCAAAAGCCTTAAAGCCCATGACGTCAACCGATTGCTTCTGGACGATCATGTGAATGAGGGTCGCGCCATGGCAAAGATCCGCCACGGTAAAACCCTTGCCCCTGCTACATTCAAAATCGAAGGCGATAATTTGTACGTAGCCTTCGACGAACCTCAAATGTCTGTGACTCCGGGGCAAATCGTCGTACTTTATCAAGATGATGCCGTTTTAGCGAGCGGCATTATTGATGACCACTTCACCTAGGACCCTCCTATGATCCACTTCACTAAAATGCAAGGCGCTGGAAACGATTACATCTATGTAGATAATCGAAACGGCGTGGTTAAAGACCCTACCCAGCTTTCCCCGAAAATCTCTGATAGACATTTTGGCGTCGGTTCAGACGGCCTCGTTTTGATTAGCCTTTCGGACAAGGCCGATGTGCGCATGCGGATGTTCAATCCAGACGGCAGTGAAGCCGAAATGTGTGGTAACGCCAGTCGTTGCGTGGCCCGTTTTGCGTGGGAACGTTTCTTCAAGAAAGCCAAAGACGAATTTGACTTAGAAACCGGTGCAGGCATTAAACACATCGTGATCCATCGCGATGGAGAAAACTTTAAATCGGCGACAGTGGACATGGGCGCTCCGATTCTTGAACCGGCGAAGATTCCGGTTGCCGCGGAAACGAACAAGATCACCCTCGACGGACGTGAATTCACTTGCGTTTCCATGGGAAATCCACATGCGGTAACTTTTGTCGACAGTGTTAAAACAGCTCCAGTGCACACCAAAGGCCCCGATTACGAAATCGATCCATTTTTTCCGCGCAAGTCAAACATCGAATTTTGCGAACTTGTAGACTCTACCCACGCCAAAATGCGCGTCTGGGAACGCGGAACAGGAGAAACTCTCGCCTGCGGAACAGGCGCTTGCGCAACACTTGTCGCCTGTGTTTTGAACGGAAAAACTTCTCGTGCAATTGACCTGGAACTTCTCGGCGGAACGCTCCACATCGAATGGAGAGAAGAAGATTCCCATGTGATGATGACAGGTCCAGCTGAATTTGTTTTTGAAGGGACCTTCGAAGAATAAGAAGAATCGCACAACTGTTTCAACCGTTTCGCAAAGTAACTTTTGCAAAGTAACTTTTACTTACTTCCCCTGCATCACACAGGGGAATTTGTTTTTGCTCACAAGAGAACAAAGTGGGAACAAAAAGAACCATTTGTTAATCGCATTTTACTCCCTAAAAAAAGCCTTTGACATAAATTATAGGGGTAATCCTATTTTCTCTTTGCGAGGTCTAGAATGAACTTTTCTTTCACCAAATCCGTCTTGACTGTTGGCGTACTCGCCATGAGTCTTGCAACGCTTTCATTTGGACGCGTCGGTCCTGTGAGCGCCTACGGCCAGTTGCAGGCTGGTACCAATTCCAGCGGCAAGGGCCAAATTTACGGTTCCTGTAAGGGCGTCACCAGCGGAAACGAGGTGGCGGTGCAGGGTATGAGCCTTTTCTGGAGCATCGCAAGCGACGTGGGAGCTCCTTTCTGGACTGCCGATTATGTCAGCGGTCTTGTACAGAAACAGAACATACAGCTAATTCGCGCCCCCATGGGTGTGGACGAGGACTGGGGTGCCGGTAACTACTTTAACAAGAATGGTTATTACCAAAGCCTTATGAATACAGTGGTCCAGGCGGCCATCGACAACGATATTTACGTGATTATCGACTACCATAGTCACAAGGCCAGCGACAACGTGGAAAACGCGAAGACCTTCTTCAGTTATATGGCAGAAAAATGGGGCAAATACGACAACGTAATTTTTGAAATTTTCAATGAACCCACTACCCAGTCCTGGGACACCATCAAGACCTATGCTGATACAGTTGTGTCGACAATCCGTCAATACTCCGACAATCTAATCCTGGTGGGTAGCCGCAGCTGGGACCAGTTTCCCAACGACGCATCCAGCAATCCGGTGAAGGACTCCAAGAATAACACAGCCTACACCTTCCATTACTATGCGGGTTCCCACAGCACGGGTAAAGAAGGCGCCAATGCGGTCTCGGCCATGAACAGCGGGCTTTCCGTGTTTGTTTCGGAATGGGGAACCGTCAATGCCGATGGCGGCGGTTCTGTCAGTGGGACTTCATCCACTTGGCTATCCTGGATGAATCAGCATAAGCTTTCCGGTGCCAACTGGTCTGTATCCAACAAGAACGAAGGGGCTTCTTATTTTAGTGGAAGCGCTTGGAACTATTCCGAAAGTGGAAAGTGGGTAAATACCAATATCTTCTCGAAGTTGCCTACCTCCTACACGGCTTGCAGCGGCACGACAATAACCTCCAGCAGCTCCGCGGCCAGTTCCTCGAGCTACGTGCAGCCGGCGGGAACCACCGATTACATTGACGACTTTGAAGACGGGGACAATTACGCCTTTACCGGCGGCGAATGGTATGCCTATACCGACAAAGGCGACGATGGCGCCTCTACGATTACAAACGGTCCCGGCAAGAACGGCGGTTACAATGTAGTGCTTCCCGGTTCTACAACCGGAAACTCCACCAGCTATGTGGCGGGTATTACTGGAGTCACGCTTTCCCAGGGAGGCAACAAGTACGATCCTTATGTGGCTCTCGGTGTAGGCCTGAACGAAACCCAGACCGCTTACGACCTTTCTTCTTGCACCGCCATTACATACAAGTACAAGGGTGCTGCCCACAACTTTAAGGCAGAGGATACGGCGGTCAAGGATTACGGTTACCACCAGATTACCAAGACGGCGTCTACTTCCTGGACCACCGTGACGATTCCCTGGGATATGTTGGCTCAGGAATCCTGGGCAGATGACGTGACTCTTTCCAAGAAGCGCATCGCAAAACTCACCTGGGAAATCAAGGGGAACCAGCCCAGCCTCAATTACCTCTATGTAGATGACGTCCGTTGTTCGGGCATGGCGATTGTCCCGGTAGAATCTCCGTCTTCTTCGAGCTCTGCGAAGTCCAGCTCCAGCACAAACTCCTCCTCGAGCAGTGCAGTTTCCAGTTCGAGCGCGACATCTTCGTCTAGCGTCGTCGTTTCTAGCTCCTCTGCAATTTCTGCAGCAGGCTATGTCATCAACGGTTCGACTAACCAGACGGTCGCCAAGAATACCGCTTTCGAAACCATCACGATTACGAACGTCACATCCTTCAGCCGTGAAACTTGGAACCTAGCCTCCATCGGCAACATCAACTTCACCTACGCAGGCAACAGCGTAACGATTTCCGGTACGGTAGACAGCTGGGCCACCGAAGGTTCTTACACCGAAACAATCAAGGTGAACGGCGAAACCATTACCATAAGCCTGAACGTTGTCAATGAACAAAGCACTTCGATTGCCGCGGACAAGACAGCCCAGAGCCTGCACCTTGCAGTCCTCGGCAGAACTCTCCACGTCAGCACCGCAACGCCTGTCACCGTAGAAGTGTTCGACATGCAGGGCCGTGCACTGAAGCGTTTCTTCCAGGTGAACGAATCCGTTTCGCTCGAATCGATGCAGAGCGGCTCCTACATCGTCCGCGTCCATGCAGGTTCGATGAACAGCACCCAGCGTATCTCGATCCACTAAGTTTCAACCTACAAAGAGAGAAGGGTCTCCGCTGCGGCGGAGGCCTTTTTTTCGCCCTATTCTACGCTGAAAATACGTTAAACAAGAACAGAAGACAGTTCCAGAGCTCGAGCCTTCGCCTCTTCTTCTGCAATCTGACGGTCCCGTTCCATTTTCGAAAAGACGCATCCGCAAAAATACTGGCGGTAAAGATTGTATTCCTTGCAAAGCTGCGTGGAACGGAGGAAGCCGTTACGCTTTTTAAAGTTCGACGGCAAATGCTTGACTCCGTAAAGCTTTCCCATTTCTTCACCAATATGGTTCAGCACGTCCGCATCTTTCATTGGGCTAATGGTGAGCGTCGTCGTGAAATAATCCATGCCGAGCTCTTTCGCTACTTTTGCCGCTTCGCCCAATCTGAGTTCAAAGCATTTATAACACCGGGCTCCGCCTTCGCGCTCTTTTTCAAGTCCTTTAACAGCTGCATAATAGCGTGCAGGTTCATAATTTCCTTCGAGGAAACTCACCGGGTGCTTCGCCGGAAACTCTGCCGAAAAGCGCTTTAATTCCGCCACACGGTGTTTGTATTCTTCAATCGGGAAAATGTTCGGATTGTAATAGAAAGTCGTAATGCGGAAATAATTCGAAAGATATTCCAGAACATAGGTTGAACACGGCGCACAGCAGCAATGCAGCAAAAGCGAAGGAACTTCTCCCTTGCTCTGCAAGCGACGGATGATATCATCCATCTGACGCTGATAATTAACCGGAACCATGTTTCAAATCTTTAGAACTTAAAGATTGCACCAAAGCGCATCTGACCGTCACGAACGCCGTCGTTTTCGCCCACGTCCTTGATTGTCGAAATATCGAATTCGAGTACATCGGAAAGCATCACGCCAAGACCCAGGTCCACTTCGTTACGCTTGCCCGTTTTGTCGTAAAGGTAACCAGCTCGCACCGCCACCGTATTGGAATAAGTGTATTCTACACCGATGTTGAAAATGCCCTGAAGAAGAGAGTTCTTAAAGCGCGTTGCGCCATGGCCTCCGAGTTCCGGATGGATCAAGCTTTTCCACATTGCGGTGTAGAACGGTTCCGGATTGCCCTTATCATCGTCGTAAACAACCGTACGGTTATAATCCGCCGCAATCAACAGGCGATGGTCCAAAGAGTTCACCACTTCATAAGCAAGTCCCAAACGCCAGGTAAGCGGAATCGGATCCTGATCGGACTTGTCCGTGTAATAAACGCTCGGACCGATATTGGCAAGAACGATTGCCGCACTCAAGTCATCGATCAAGAAGTCGCGACGGAGGAAGCCCACGTCAAACGCGTAACTGAACGTCGTCGCTTCTTCGCCATTCGTCGATGCACCAGAACTCAAGTCCGAATAGAAGAACTTGATCGTCAGACCAATAGAAGACTTTTGCGTCAACTTGGTGCCGTAACTGATGGCACCGACCACTTCAGAGCTGTTCGCATTTGTTGCAGCATCGTCTTCCGTCGAAACGACCGTTTCACCGAAAGAAACAAAGTTTACCGACACGCCCAAAGTTCCCCATTCATCAAGAGGAATCGTCATGCCGCCGAACAAGTGGTACAAGTCCGGGATATTCAAGACAGGAAGAAGCTTTTCATAGAAGAAGGTGAGCTGGTAGTCCGCGTCCTTGTAACGTTCAATGCCTGCGCTCGTACTGAACCAGACGTCATTCGCCTGCGGTAAAACCGCCCAGACTCGGTTCGAAGAAAGTCCATTGCCGGAATGGAAATGTTCCCATTCATCTTCCGACTGTTGGTTTCCGCGGTCTTCCGGCTTGCGTTCGAGTTCCGCCTTACGACCGGACGCGGTGGCATAGTCCGGCAAATGACGCCAGACGCCCTTATCCGTCGCAATCCAAATGGCTCCGTCATCGTCCACAGCGAGATCGTGCACGATGTTGCTTTCAAACTTGACCTGTTCCCACTTGCGCAAGTTGAAGTGAGAAAGACCGCCGTTATGAGCCGCCCAAACGTGCCCCGAAGAATCCACGATCAAAGCCGTCGCATGCAAATCCATGAGACCGTCTTCTTCGTTGAACAGGCTCCAGCGGTCCTTTCCGCTTGAACCCTTTTTCGGAATCAATCGAGCGATACCAGCGCCGTCTGCGGATACATAAAGTTCACCCTTGAAATCCGACCACGCCAGAGCGTTGATCTTTTGACTCGGGAGGACCTTACCCTTCTGCTCCACGACTCCGTTGCGGTAAGAGAAAAGACCGTTATCCGTACCGATCCAAAGCGTTGCGCCCTGATTTTCCAAAGCGGTAATACGCGGCGTTCCCAGTTCTGCGGAATAGTTTTTCCAGGTTTTGCCGTCAAAGCGGAAGAGTCCCTTCGGCGTACCCACCCAGAGCTTTTCCGTGCGGACTTCATACAGAAGTGCGGTCACCGTATCGCTGACGACCAAATTCCAGGGAATCATCACGTCGCGGACATAGGATTCATCGACGTCATTCTGCACATCGTTAAACTGCTTGACCTTGCGCGTGTATTCATCCAGACCCGCTTCCGTACCAACAAACACGCGGACGACATCCCGGATCTTCTGTTGACCTTCAAGGGTCACGACATGATAATCGGACCAGTGTTCCCCATCGTAATGGCGAATACCGCTATTCGTGCCTGCCCAAATTTCACTCTTTTCAAAAAAACCTGCACGGTTTTTGACGGCGAGAGTCGTAAAGGCTGGAGTCTTTTCCGACTTCTGTTCCAAGGACAGTTCCCATTCGTTAGCAAGCGGGCCAAAGGCAAGGCCTGCCGGGTTGTAATAGAGTGCCGCCGCGTCATCCGCAACAGCCACGCCGGTTTCACCCATACCGAGCTGACGAGCGCCAACCGGCATCTCTAGAGTGATAATCGCTGAATTCGCTGCAAATGCGGCGACCGAGAAAAGAGAAGCAAACAGTAGAGTCTTACGCAATGTGTCTCCAATCGGGAACGCGATACGCCCCATTTTCCGGAATAAGAGGTTTCCACCCCGCCTTACCCGGATTTTCCCAAGGAAGCTTAGGTACCAAATGACAATCGCAACCGAGAACATAGGGTGGCAGAATTTCTGCGTGATTCCGAATCTGTTCCCGAGTAATATAATTGTCGTCACTCATAAAATTACAAAACGGCTTGCTCTTAGGACCAACCACCACACGATAAGTCACGGTCCCATTTCGGTCGCCTTCGTCAATTACCTTCACCACGTCATCAATACTCTTGTTCCAAGATTCAATCAAACGAGCTTGTTCTTCCGGACTAGCGCCTGTAGTAGAGAGCCATTCAGCCATTTCTTTTAAGGAAGGTTTCACTTTCTCGATCGATTCGCGGGCTGGACGGACCACGACCGCATACTGACCGGAAACATCGATAACCGGAGCATTCGATTCCTTTTCCTTCTCATCCGAATTATGGATGACCACATACGCACCCAAGCCGGCAAGCACCAGCGAGAGCAGAACGATGGCCACCAGCATGAAAATGATTGTCAAATCCATGTTATTCCACCTGATTGTGTCCAAAAAAACTAGCATTTTCTAATTTGCACTTCAGGAGTTCGCATGCCCAAAAACAGATTTTTCGCTTTTCTCCTTCTTCTGCCGATTTGCCTGTGGGCAATTCCGTATGAAGTTGTCACTGTTAAAGAAGGTTCTGGTGAACCGATTCAGAATGGTCAGCTGATCCGCGTCCATTATAAGAGCTTTTTGGCCGACTCGGCGATGACGATGTTCGACAACTCTTATGATCGCGGCGAACCGCTGGAATTCTCTTTAGGCGCAGGCCAAGTGATTCCGGGTTGGGAACGCGGTCTTTTGGGCATGAAAATCGGTGAAATCCGCAAACTTTCGATCCCTTACCAGCTCGCCTACGGCGACCGTGAAATCGGCCCGATTCCCCCACGCTCCGACCTCTACTTTGAAGTGGAGCTCGTTTCTGCAGAACCGCCACTTGAACCGGACAACTTTGCCGACAGCAAAAAGGCAAAGTGGAAAAAGCTCGAAAACGGCGTTCAATACTGGGATGAAAAGGTCGGTGCAGGAACGCAGGCAACGCAAGGAACCCGCATCCAAACCCACTACACAGGCTGGATTGCATCGGGTCGTAAGTTCTCGAGTTCTAAAGATTTCGGCAAGCCTTTAACCACAATCCTCGGCGGTGGACGTTTGATCAACGGCTGGGAAGTCGGTCTCGACGGTATGATGCCGGGAACCGTTCGTTGGCTAAAAATCAGCCCGTCGATGGGTTACGGAGCCAAGTCATACAGCACCATTCCGCCCAATTCGACACTCGTCTTCCGCGTGGAAATGCTGAATGTCGAAGTGGATGAAGCTCTTGCAGAAACGATGGACTTCTTCCCGGATGTGGAAAAGCTCGATCTGAAGGACGGCCCAGAAGGTTTGAAATACAGCATTATCCGAGAAGGCCAGGGCGAACCGATCCACGCCGGCGAAAATGCCCGTGTGCATTACACAGGCTTCCTCTCCGACGGTAAAAAATTCGACAGTTCGCGTGAACGCGGCCAGATCTTCAACTTCCCGCTCGGCAAGGGCAACGTGATCCGCGGCTGGGATTTGGGTGTCGAAGGCATGCTCCCGGGCGAAAAGAGAGTCCTCGTGATTCCGCCTGAACTCGGCTACGGCAACCGCGGCGGAGGTCCGATTCCGAGCAACGCGACGCTTGTCTTCGTTGTCGAATACATGGGTCCGGAAGAAGCTTATAACGCCTACCCGGCAGAAGCTCCGACCGCAGAAGAGGTTCCGGACGATTCTTCTGCAGAATCGACAACAGATTCGACCGCCAACTAAAATTTCAAGGCTTACAAAAAAGGCTCCGCAAAAGCGGAGCCTTTTTCAATTCCTTTGTTCGAATTACGAACGCTTGAAGTCGTCCTGAATGCGGATGATATCATCTTCGCCCGTATATTCACCGACCTGAACTTCCACGATGACGAGGGGAAGCTTACCGTCATTCTGCAAACGGTGCACTTCACCCACCGGGATATAAGTCGATTCATTCGGACGCACGTAGAAAATCTTCTCTCCAACCGTGCAAGTAGCAGTACCGCTTACCACGACCCAGTGTTCCGAGCGGTGCAAATGCTTTTGCAAAGAAAGGCGTTTACCCGGCTTCACCACGATACGCTTGATCTTGTAACGTTCGTTGTCGTCGAGAACGGAATAAGTGCCCCACGGACGGCTAACCGTCTGCGGAACGTCCGTCAGCGGAGACTTCTTGAACTTGAGTTTTTCAACGACCGACTTCACCTTCTGACTCGAAGCGAGAGGTGCGACGAGAAGAGCATCCGGCGTGTCCACCACGAGCATCTTGTCGAGATCGATCGTCGCAACCATGCGCTGCTGACCGATGACCAAGGAATTCGTAGTGCCGACCGGAATATGCTTCGGGTTCACGTTGTTGCCCGCTTCATCATGCGGATATTCCCCATAAAGGGCGTCGAAAGATCCGAGGTCCGACCAGCCGATATCCGACGGGACGACCTTTACCTTCTTGGACTTTTCCATCACCGCGTAGTCGATGGAATTAGCCGGAATAGCCATCATGTCTTCGTAATTGACACGAAGAAGCTGATTTTCCTTTTTCGCATTGGCAAGAGCCGCTTTGCATGCGATAAACATGTCCGGGGCGTACTTTTCGAGTTCCGAAAGGAACGTGGAAACCTTGAAGCAGAAAATGCCGCTGTTCCAATAGAAGTTACCGCTCTGCAGGTATTCCTTCGCCTTCTCCAGGTTCGGCTTTTCCACAAAACGCTTAACATTTTCGCCATCCGCTTCGATGTAACCGTAGCCGGTTTCCGGACTTGTCGGCGTAATGCCGAATGTGACCAAGGAACCTTCTTCCGCAAACTTTTCCGCCTTTTCCAAAATCTTCAAATAGGCTTCTTTTTTACGGATCACATGATCGGACGGAGAAACGAGAACAACCGCATTCGGATCCAAGGAAAGGCACGCCAGAGCGATTGCAGGCGCTGTATTACGGCCCACCGGTTCCAGCATAAAACGCGGATCGTGACCGCATTCCGGAAGTTCCGACAGCTGATCCTTGGCAAGGAAATACTGCTCCGCATTGCTGATTACATACTGCGATTCGCATGCGACCGAATTCGTCACGACCGTTCCCTGGAAAAGAGAACTGCCATCAAAAAGCTTGGCGAACTGTTTCGGCATCAGAGTCCGGCTAACCGGCCAAAGACGCGATCCGCATCCACCACATAAAATTAAATTGATCATTATTGATTACTCCCTAAATTTTCTTTTTCTGCGGAAGAACGCACTTGTTGAAGGCTATAACCTTCGAAAGCGTCGATGTCTTAGACAAGAGAGATACCCCTTCCAGAATGCTATCCATGCTGTGGCGACCGTATTCCAAAATCAGAACGATTTCGTCCAATTCACGGCTCACCACCGAAACATCCATTGTCTTTTGCAAAGACGGCGTATCCAAAATAACAATGTCATAACTTTCACGGACAAGCTTGATAAAGTTGGCAAACTTTTTCGTTCCCAAAACGCCTTCCGAGCATAGCAAATGGTATCCGCAAAGAAGAAGGTCCAAGCCCGGAGTCTGAGTCGTCTTCACAACCGCCGAAATCGACTTCTTACCAGCGAGAACATCCACAAGTCCTTCCGCAGGTTCAAAGCCAAACAAACTGCCCAGATTTCCCTTTTGCAAATCTGCATCAATCAGCAAAACCTTTTTACCGGATTCTGCAAAAAGCTTCGCCATCTGAGCGGCGACAAAAGAGCATCCGACATGCGGCAAAAGTCCCGTAAAGCAAAGAATCCGATTTTTGTCATAACTTTCTAGTTCAAGCGAAAGTTGCAGAGTATGAAGTCCTTCAAGCGATTCTTTTTCGCCCTTCGCAATCAGAGAATACACGCTTAAGCCTGTTGCCTTCGAAACCAAGAACGGGTCAATTACACCCTTCATCTTTTTACGCAAAGAAATAAATCCGAACGCCGCACAGAATCCTGCAAAAATGAACGCGAGAACGATCATCTTTCTCTTCGGCTTGACAGGCTTCGGATCTGCCACAGCATGGTCCACAATCTGAGCCGATTCTGCTGAACCAGCGACGAGCAAACGAAGCTGCTCCACGCGTTTTAAAAGATCGGAATAAGCGGTCTGAGCAAACTGCGCTTCGGCAGTCATCGTCAGGATTTTTTGTTGCGTTTCCGGCAGTTTTTTTGTTTGCGAGTTCGCCTTTGCCATTTCTCTTTTGAGAGAAGCAATCTGCCTATCCATCGTCACGATCTGCGGGTGCGAGGCGTCAAACAGGCGAGCCTTTTCTTCACGCATCTGTTCCAAAAGAATTATCTGCTGCTGAAGCTTGACCTGAGATTCAAGCGTAATCTTCGTTTCGGCGGCGATATCCGCAGAACCGATTTTTTCACGATACTCGTTGAGTTTAAGCATCAAGCTGTCCAGCGTCTTGCGTGCAATCGGCAGCTGGTCTTCCAAAAGTTCCAGCGTATTCTTCATATCCGAAGAGCTGAATTCCTCATTCAAACGAAGATAAATAGACGTCAAAGAGTCAACCACCGTCACGGCCTTGTCCATATACTGATGCTGGAAGGACACATGCAAAAGGCCCGTCTTCTTAGCCGCTTCCGAAATAGACAGGTTTTGCAAAACCGCATTCACCGCGCGGACCATCATTTTCTGCGTTACATTGAACTTTTGTCCCGCTTTCACATCCATCACGGAAACGAGGATCGAAACCGAGTCTCCATGATAAGGAGCCGAGCAAAGTTTGCCCTTCGAACAAGACAAAACCTTTGACATATCCGCATCGTAAAACGAGAAATTCAAAGAATCGTCCGCAATCAAAACCCATGGTTTGCTTCGAATTTCCGGAGCCACTGCAGAAGAATCCGGAAGCTTCATATAGCGGATATCCACACGGCCTTCCTTTCGAAGGAAACGATCTATGGTCTCTGTCGGGTTGGCTTCGTTATGAAGTCCCAAAGAATCGATGAGTTCTTCCAAAATGCGACGACTCTGCATCAGCTGGATTTCCGTTTCCGCAGAGCTTCCGCCCATGCCTAATAAAGAACCCACATCCCCGAGCATTGCAGAAAGGGAGCCTCCCTTGGTCTTCACCTGAATCAAAGCACTCGCTTCATACATAGGTCGAATCCAAAGAGCAACAACGATACCGATAATGCCAAAAACGAAGGTAAAAGAAAAAACCAACAGTTTATTCTTCCACAGGTCTTCAAGCAAATCCAACCATGGATTCTTCGTCGATACCGGTATAGTCTTCTTTTCTATCGCCATAAATTCTATTCCTCGTGATGAGAAATTTTTTGAGCCCAATAAGGCGTCAATTTTTCAATAAAATTCCAAGCCATGACAAAGGCGCTTTCCGGGCGTCCATGCGGATCCGGAACGTCCACTTTTATCGAGTCTCCATAACAGAAAACTTTTCCATCCAACCATGAGTAACGTTCGAGCAGGTGAATCTTTTGGGCTTTTTCCATCACCAAAACCAGATCCGCCCACTTAAGCATATCCATCGTCACCTGTCGCGAACGATGCGCAGAAATATCGAGCCCGTGTGAGAGCGCGACTTTTTGAGCCATCGGTTCTGCAGGCGAGTCAACGACTGCACCCATTCCAGCGCTTTGGACGATGCAATCCACGCCTTCCAAAGATTTACGCAACAGGTATTCCGCAGTCGGGCTTCGACAGACGTTTCCCGTACAGAGCACAAGAATATTCTTCATTATGCGAAAAATAAAATTTTATCGATTAGAATGTCCAATCTAAATTGGCAAGGGTCGGGTTCTTTGTATCCTTTTCGCTCAAAAGAGGCTTAAAGTCTTCGCTCACCGGCCACTGGATGCCAATCTGCGGATCGTTCCACATAAGACCGCCTTCATCGCCCGGGGCATAAAGACGTGTACATTTGTACACAAAGGTCGCCGTTTCCGAAAGAACGGCAAAGCCATGAGCAAAACCTTCCGGAATGTAGAACTGCTTTTTGTTTTCTGCAGAAAGGGTGACGCCCACCCATTTTCCAAAGGTCTTGCTCGCTTTGCGCAGGTCCACAGCGACGTCAAAAACTTCCCCTTCGAGAACGCGCACAAGCTTTCCCTGCGGGTTCTGCTTTTGGAAATGCAGACCGCGGAGAACGCCTTTTTTGCTGCGGGATTCGTTGTCCTGAACGAACTTCACATCGATACCGTTTTCTGCGAATTCTTTTTCGCTATAGGTTTCCATGAAGTAACCGCGGGCATCGCCAAAAACGGTCGGTTCAATAATTTTAACGCCTTCAATTTCCGTATCGATAAACTTAAACTTTCCCATGATCGATTCTCCTAAAACCTTCTAAGACGTCAGGGGTTACTTGTTCCCGTACATCTTTTCGTAATACTTTTCGTAGTCGCCACTCGTGATATTGTCCAGCCATTCCTGGTTCTCGAGATACCACTTGACAGTCTTTTCAATGCCTTCTTCGAACTGGAGGGAGGGTTCCCAGCCGAGTTCCTTCTGGAGCTTTGTCGAGTCGATCGCGTAGCGGGCGTCGTGGCCCAAGCGGTCGGTGACGTATGTGATGAGGTTCAGATCTTCCCCTTCTGCACGACCGAGAAGCTTGTCGACGGTCTTGATTACGACCTTGATGATGTCGATGTTCTTCCATTCGTTGAAGCCGCCGATGTTGTAGGATTCAGCGATCTTGCCGTTGTGGAAAATGACGTCGATGGCGCGGGCGTGATCTTCGACAAAGAGCCAGTCGCGCACATTTTCACCCTTGCCGTAAACCGGAAGAGGCTTCTTGTGACGGATGTTGTTGATGAAAAGCGGGATGAGCTTTTCCGGGAACTGGTACGGACCGTAGTTGTTCGAGCAGTTCGTGACAATCGTCGGCATGCCGTAGGTATCGTGGAAAGCGCGTACAAAGTGATCCGAGCCCGCCTTCGATGCGGAATACGGGGAATGCGGCGTGTACTTTGTCGTTTCGTAGAAGAAGTCTTCACCGTAAGCAAGATGATGTTCGGAACTCGAAGCGGTCGTCGTAAACGGTGGTTTAATGCCTTCCGGATGGCTCATGCTGAGAGCGCCGTAAACTTCGTCGGTCGAGATGTGGTAGAAGCGCTTGCCTTCATACTTTTCCGGGAGGCTTTCCCAGTAGAGCTTTGCCGCCTGGAGCAGACTGAGCGTACCCATCACGTTCGTCTTGGCAAAGGTGAACGGATCCTGGATGGAGCGGTCCACGTGGCTTTCGGCGGCGAGGTGAATAATGCCGTCCACTTTTTCACTCTGCATGAGCTCGTAGAAAGCGTCGAAGTCGCAGATGTCCATCTTCACGAACTTGTAGTTCGGCTTGTCTTCGATGTCCTTCAGGTTTGCGAGGTTTCCCGCATAGGTGAGCTTGTCGAGATTGATGATCTTGTAGTCCGGGTACTTGTTCACAAAAAGGCGTACCACATGACTTCCGATAAAACCAGCTCCGCCAGTGATGATGATAGATCGTTTCATAATAGAAAGTTGTTAGGATTGTGTGGAGTGTGAAGCGTGGAGTGTCCACGTTGTTTAATACTTAATTTTTCCTTCCGCAACCTTGCGCAGGTGCTGACCGTAAGGAGACTTGCCATACTTGGAAGCGCTTTCGAGGAGTTTTTCCTTACTGATCCAACCATTGATGTAAGCGATTTCTTCGACCGCGCTGATCTGAATGCCCTGACGGCTTTCAACCATGCGAACGAAATCGCCCGCTTCGATCAGGCTGTCCATCGTTCCTGTGTCGAGCCATGCAAATCCACGGCCCAAAAGTTTCACATCCAGTTCACCCTTTTCCAGGTAAACCCTATTCAAATCGGTAATTTCAAGTTCACCGCGAGCACTCGGTTTTTGTTCCTTTGCAAATTTGCAAACGCGGTTGTCGTAAAAATAAAGACCCGTAATCGCGTAATTGCTCATCGGTTCCTTCGGTTTTTCTTCGACCGAAATGACCTTGCCGTTTTCGTCGAATTCAACAACGCCAAAACGTTCCGGGTCTTCAACGTAATAGCCAAAGATACTAGCACGGCCATTTTCTTCCGCATTCTTGACCGCCGCCTTGAGCAGCGGACTAAAGCCGTTACCGTAGAAGATATTATCGCCGAGAACCATCGCACAGCAATCGTCACCAATGAATTCCTCACCCAAAATGAACGCCTGGGCAAGGCCATCTGGGCTAGGCTGCACCTTATACGCAAGGTTCAGACCCATCGCACTTCCATCCCCGAGCAAACGTTCAAAATTTGGCAAGTCCGTCGGCGTCGAAATGATGAGAATGTCGCGGATACCCGCGAGCATCAACGTCGAAAGTGGATAGTAAATCATCGGCTTGTCGTAAACAGGCAACAGCTGCTTCGACGTCACCATGGTCAGCGGATAAAGTCTAGTTCCGGATCCACCGGCAAGTATAATTCCCTTCATAGAAGGAAACTTACAAAATTATTTCAAAATTCTCAATCCGCAATGCCGATTCGAGCCTGAAAATGAACCCTTGTCGGATCCTTTGCGTTCACGCCAAAAACATATGCGTGGTGATTCGAATTATCAAAACGTACCAGATGGATTTCTTCCCCAACCGGGATCCCCGCGAGATAGTTGATTTGAATAGAACGGATCGATTTACCCTTCATCGACTGATCCAGATAGAGCGCGTCCAAGACCCAGTCCGCATAACGGCAGTTGTTCACATGCCGATTCATATCGATATCCGAAAACGCTGCGGTTTTTGTCATCACCACACGTGGATTTGTACGAGGTTCAAGCAGCATCAAATTTTCGGAAATGGCGACTTTTTCGGGATAGAGCGTCGGCAAAAAAGGAGTCTGTTCCGGGTCTTCCGAATGTCCCGTTTGCAAATTCACCATGAGCCAGGAAGAAGTCGCTTCCGCGATCATGTTGCCATTATCGTCTCGAATCGAATAATCGCGCAGAGCAACCTTGTGATTGTAAATCGACTTGGTCCACGTTGAAACATGGAGTTTTTCACCCCAACGCGGAATATAATTGATTCGAAGCTTTAAGCGTGAAATCACCGAAGTATAGCCATTCTGCACCATTTTCCAGATTCCCATCCCATGTGCTTCGGCATCCAAGATGGCGGTTTCTTCCATAAAGTCAAAGAATGAAGAAACGCGTAAACGATTTTTCGGATCGCAATCCGAGAAACGAATGGGAAAAATATGTTCGTCAATCCCTTTTTCCATACAAAGCCTCTTTGTATACAAACTAATACGCAGCGACGTGACGCACGAACTGATCGGTATAACGCAGACGGTTACTGATCAACTTCGCCAAGTTCCGCATCACAATAAATCCGACATTTGGATTGGATTCCAAATACAGCAGGAATGCCTTACTGTCGATTTTGATGACACTCGCCTCTGTTTTGGCGACGACACGAGCGGAATGGACGTCATTTTCCAACAACGCCATTTCTCCGACGACAGAGCCGACCTTTAAGCGGCAAGCTTCCAAAAACTGACTTTGACCGGGAACTGAAAAATAAACTTCAATATCGCCGCTTTCCACAACGTAAAAGCTGAAACTTTCCGTGCCTTCTTCAATCAGGATTTCATCTTTGGAGAGATGAACTCGGCAAATGATATCGTTGAATTCTTCGATGAGCTCCGCCGAAAGACCCTTAAAGATATCCGAGACCATTAGACTTTTGACCAACTGAGAAACGTCGCCGCTCTGATCCATAGTAAACCTCTCTATGCTTCTAATTTAATCTAAATTTGAAATTATGAACAAGAATCCCTCGAGCCCAACTTTTTTGGAAATTCGCGCTTTGGACCATATTCAAGGGGAAATTCGCCTTCCTGGTTCAAAAAGCATTACCAACCGCGCCCTTTTACTCGCGAGCCTCGCCCAGGGAGAAACCCGTCTGCACCACTTGCTATGGAGCGATGACACCCGTTATATGGCGGAATCTTTGGAAAAACTCGGTGTCCAAGGCATGCATTTTTCCGCAGACTATTCTGAAGCGGTGATTCCGGGCCAAAATGGCCGTTTTTCGGTCAAAAATGCTGAACTTTTCGTGGGAAACTCGGGAACTTCGATTCGATTCTTGACCGCGGCTGTTGCCCTTGGACAGGGAGACTTCACCCTTACGGGCATAGAACGCATGAAGGAACGCCCGATCCGCGACCTGGTGGACGCCCTAGTCCAAGTCGGTGCAAAGATCGATTATACAGAAAATGCAGGCTACCCGCCGATCGTTCTGCACGCAAACGGTTTGCAGGGCGAAATTCTTCACATCAAAGGAAATATTTCGAGCCAATATCTGACGGCGATTCTGCTTTCTGCTCCCTGCATGCAAAAACCGCTGAAAATCGTCGTCGACGGAGAACTTATTTCAAAGCCTTACGTGACCATGACTCTCCGCATGATGCAACAGTTTGGCGTCGAAGTCAAAAATCTGGATTTTAAGGAATTCCACGTTCCCAATACTGGATACATTTCTCCAGGCGACTATGACGTGGAAGGCGACGCTTCGAGTGCGAGTTACGCTCTTGCAGCAGCGGCGATTTCGGACGGACCTGTGCGCCTGCTCGGTCTCGACGAAAAGAGTATGCAGGGAGACATTCACTTTGCAGATGTCCTCGCCGAAATGGGCGCAAAGATTTCTTACGGGAAAGGTTTTGTGGAAAGCCGTCGTGGAGAATTCCCCCTCAAAGCGATCGACAAGGATCTTTCCTCAATTCCGGACGCGGCGATGACCGTCGCGGCTCTTTGCCTTTTTGCAAACGGAACGAGCACGATCCGCGGAATCCACAGTTGGAAGGTCAAAGAAACCGACCGCATTCAAGCGATGGCAAATGAACTTCGCAAGGCGGGTGCCGAAGTTTCGACGACAGACGATTCCATTACGATTACGCCGCCAAATGTGTTCAAGACCGCAGACTTTGAAACGTACAACGATCACCGCATGGCCATGTGCATGAGCCTAGCCGCCTTTGGACTTGAAAAAGGAAAGTCCATTCGGATTTTGGACCCGCTCTGCGTGAACAAAACGTATCCGGGCTACTGGAAGGATTTGAAAACCTTGACCGGCGCAAACTTTGAAATTCCGAGTGCAAAATGAGAAAGCTCTGTTCTGCACTGTGGATTTTTTCTGTCGTCGCCCAAGCAGCGACCGGTAACGCATCGAAGGGCTCTGCCGCGGACTCCGTGCTGTTTGAACCCAAACCCTACATTTCGACCGCCGACTATCAGACGATTGTCGATTCCCTCGCTCCGGGATCTCTCTTTGGACTGTCCATCCGTTCCCTGCACACGGGAAAGCAAATCGCCACCGTCAATGCGGATTCCTTCTTTACGCCGGCAAGCACCATGAAAACCGTCACCACGGCGGCGGCTCTCGACTATTTACCGCTCAACTTTCAAGCGAAAACTTCCGTTCACATGGAAGGAAGCTTTGCCGGGAAAACGTTCTCCGGCGTAATCCGTTTACGCGGAGAAGGCGACCCGAACATTTCGGCGAGATTCTATTCGCAACCGTTCTACGTACTGCACCAGTTCGCGGATTCGATCCGTTCCAAGAACATCGACACCTTGCAGATTCGCATTGAGCTAGACACGACTTACTTTTCGGGACCCCGCAAGCCGGACCATTGGAAATCCAACTATTTCGACTCTTGGTACGGCGCAGAAATCACCCCGCTCGAATTCAACGACAACTGCACCCTAGTGCATATGGATCCAGGTGAAAAAATCGGCGATACCGCGAAGATTTCAATCGACCCGGACATCGGCTATGTCAAAGTCAATAATGCGCTCATCACCGGCAAAGGCAGCCGTCGCAAGTGGAAGTATTCTCTCGACAAAGACTCAGCGGTTTTAAACATTTCGGGAACAATCGGAGTGAACGTAACCGATGCGTCCATTGTCATTCCTGTTCGCGACCCGAACCATTACTTTGAAGCCGCCTTTATCCATGCGATGAAGGAGCGAGGTTTGATCGTCATCGATGATCCGGCTGCTCAAAGCGGTCTCGATATTTACACATTCGAATATGCTGGGACTCCCCTGTTAAGCTTTCTCGATGAAATCAACCAAAGGAGTCAGAACCTGCACGCCGAAACCCTTTTCCGCAATTTTGCGGCAGCCAAATACGGCGTGGGAAACGTGGAAAACGGCAAAAAAGGCGTTCGAACATTTCTGCAAAAGATGGAACTTTCTGCAGAAGACTTTATCCTTTACGACGGTTGCGGACTTTCTCCCAAAAACCGGCTAAAACCCTCTTCAGAAACGAAGTTGCTTGCGAAGATGGCCCGTCATCCACGCGGCAAGTATTACATCAAAAGTTTTGCAAGCCCGTGGGTCGGCAGCGGTTACAAGCGCATGCGTGAATTGGAATACGGCTGGCGCATTCGCTTTAAAACAGGATTTATCAATGAAGCACACGGTCTCGTCGGTTACATGCCGACAATCGACGGCGACACCCTCGTGATTGCAAGCTATTTGAACCGCACCGGTAAAACGCCCGACAACACGTGCCGAGGAATTCTCGATTCCATCTGGTCCAGTATTTACCGTGCAACGAACAACGGCTACGCTTCGCTGCTCGAAATGAAAAAACTCTACATCCAAGGGGAATCGGTCAGCGGACTTGAAAACCGCTTGCGCTTCTTCTCGGAAAAGTTCCTCGACAGACCTTACCGCTTAGGTCCCACCGGCGAAGGCTACGTCGACACGATCGATTCCAAACCGATGATTTACACGGATTCACTTGACTGCGTCACCTACCTGGAACACGTTCTGGCACTCGCTAAAAGCCCTGATGAAAATGCGATTTTCAAAACTCTCCAAAAAATCCGCTATTTAAATGGAGACATCGCTTACAAAAACCGCAAGCATTACTTTGTACTGGACTGGATCGGCGAAGGCACTTTTGCAAAACAGATTCCGCTCCCCAACGACACGCTTGTCATTCGCACAATTCCAAAGAAAGCATTCTTCAATGCAAAAGGGATTGCTTACGGCAAACCCGATCCGCAGATCTATTTGAAGTATCTGCCCCTCGACAAGGCGATTGAATTTTCCAAACAGGAATGGCAAGGCGAAAGCACGATCCGCGGAATCGGTTTCGTGAGCCGTTTACAGATCATCGACATTTTCCACACAGGATTCCTGATTTTGGAAAAGGGCAAAAAGCCCGTTCTCCGCGACGCTTCCCAAAAGTTTGGAAAAGTCCTCGACCACGAATTGCAAGAATACTTGGAATCCTGGGTTGGAACGGGAAAAGTTCCGGGAATTCTCCTGTTTGAATTCCTCTAAAAATTAAAAGGCGAGAATCGCGGTTAGTTCAAACTGATCACCGCCGACTTTTTCAAAAGCGGTAAACGAATCCGGCTTCCAGCCGTATACATCCATCGTCAACGAATTAGAAATAATATTTTCCGCCTTTTCCACGTCTTGCCAGATCATTGCGTTCGGCGAACGGTAATAGCGGAGCATTCCCAAAGCGCGAGTACATTCCGGATAGTTATCCACCAGCGCATAGGCGCACTTCATAAAAGAAGTCTCCACGATTTTGACCACTTTATAAAGCCGATGCGGCACCAAGAATTCCCGAAGGTCATGCAAGTCAGGAGCGATTTTCGAATCGCCATTAAAATAGGTCAGCAGCTCCTGGAAAACGACCGAATCCTTTTCCAAAAGGGGCGAGCATTCCGAAATCAACTGTTCCACACTTGCCGGCATAAAGCTTACCTCGTAGAACGTACACTCTCAATATACCAAGAATTTCGTAGACCGTCGAGAACTTTCATGATTTCGAGGGTTTTAGCCCACGGCATTTCCGCACATTCCTTCCGCCCTTCTTCGATCGCCTTTTTGCAGGCAAGAACTTCGTACTCGTAAAAGTTCGCAATCTTTGAAGGGACGATGGATCCCGTTAAAGTTCCTGAATGATCGAAAATCTGAATTTCGACCATATCGTTCAGGTTCTGTACACGGATAAAGCCCTTGGTTCCATAAATAGTGCCTTCGTTATGGGTCGGCGCCACCATGGATGTTTTTAGATAAGCCTTTTGCCCGTGGCTGTAGGTCAAGTTGATCCAGTCCGTGGCATCGACGCCTGTCGGGAACGCAACGCTTTTTGTTTCCGTTTTTTCCACCCGATTGTCTTTGCCTCCGATTTGCGGATCGGTGAGGAAGATATCGGCAAAGGTCAAGCTGTAAACGCCCAGGTCCAGAAGAGCGCCGCCCGCGAGTTTGGGATCGCGAAGACGTTCACGGTGCGAAAGTGGCATCGAAAAATCCGCCTCGACGGTTTCGACTTTTCCGATTGTCCCTTGCAAAATTTTTTCCCTGATCATTTGAACTGCCGGCAAAAAGCGCGTCCACATGGCTTCACAAAGGAAAGTCCCCTTTTCTTTGGCACGCGCGATTACATAAGAAGCTTCGTCCGCATTTACCGTGAACGCTTTTTCCACCAGCAGATTTTTGGAATGCTCGATGCAAAGCAAGGAATGGGCGGCATGTTCGGAATGCGGAGTAGCGATGTAAATAAGATCCACGTCCGGGTCTTGCGCAAGTTCTTCATAGCTGCCATAAGCTTTTTCAAATCCATTTTCCACGGCAAAATTTTGCGCTTTTTCCAAGCTTCGGGAAGCGATTGCATAGGCTTCGACGCCATAGCCCTGTTCTTGGAGAGCCTTTACAGCACAAGTCATTTTGCCCGCAATATGTCCACAGCCTAGAATTCCGAATTTCATATAAACCTGCTTGGAGAATTTTCTTCTTTAAAGTATATGTAAAATATTTTGGCTGAAAACGATCCCAGCGACTGTTTTTTTGCTGTTTTAGCTCGCCTTTTTTATTTTCAACAAAGACTTCTTTTTATTTTCAACAACAACTTCAGGAACGCGAGCAATGGCACGAGACAGTTGTTTGCGTTGCGACACGCCCTTTCAAAATTGTCGCAAGCATATAGAGACCGCGTTCAGTAAAGGCTGTCGGATTAACAGGACTGTATTTTAGCTTGGCAAGGTGGTCAAAATTTTTGACCACCTCCTTTTTCTGCCTGAATCTTCTGCGATTCCTTCAACATTTCGTCCAACGTGAAATCTTCCTGCGTAAAGAAAAACGTGTTCTTGCCCAAGTCCTTGAGCGAAGCGCCAAAGTGGTAAGCCGTATCGTCTATGAACAGGAACCTGTCGTGCATTCCGTAACTTGGCAAGACTTGCATCGGGCTGTCGGGATATTGTTCGTTGTAAGTTGCCAGGTCTAACTCGAGAACCTTGCTCTTGTCGTAGGTGTAAATAGTCACGGAAACGCCTTTTTCCCGCTTGAGCAT
>NZ_JALFIA010000063.1:0-36721 GCF_022776125.1 Hallerella sp.
TGGCGATCCTCAACGTGGCTCGCATGGGCAAATTCAGCTCTGACCGTACCATTGATGAATACGCGAAGGAAATTTGGCACGCGAAGGCTTGCCCGATTTCCCTCAAGTAAGGGCTTTCGAAAGCTTGAAAAAGACTCCTCCATTGGGGGGAGTCTTTTTTATGGGCTTTGAATTGTTAGTGAAAGGATTGTTCGTGGACATCGTACAGAAAAAGGCTTTCGGAGCGGCCTGAAGAAAAAATACAGTGGGGGTACGATAATTTATCCATTTTTGCATCACACAATTAATATCTAAATATGTGTATAAGGTTTTTTGCCAAACGCTTCCAACTCCCGTTACAGAATGCGGCTGGATACTTTTTTTTCTAGATTCCCCAAATTTTCAGGATTTTAAAATGGCTCATGACTCCACAGCGTTATCGAATTGATTGGAAATACTCCGCTTGTCCGCATCAACAAATGGAACGAACGGGTTGATACCGGGAAAAGAATTTTACCAATTCGCCATTGACGCGGTCGCTTTCCGCTTCGTACAGAAGAACCTGTTCTTCATCTTGTTCGGAAGGTTCTCCGCAAATGTCGACGCCTAAAACCTTTCCCTTTTCAAAAATCTTAGAAAGAATCTTGAACAGGTTTTGCAAGGTAAAGCTGCCCCCGTCCCAATTCGTGTGCACGATCTTTTCGAGTAGAACATCCTTGTCGATTGAAATGTAAATCGGGTACTTGAAAAAATCCTTGTCAAAGGTAAAGAGGTGGGCGAAATCCGGATGGATGCATTCGCTTTGTTTTAAAATGTCCATTCGCGGTAAGTACTTGGAATCGATTTCTGAAACGTGATTGTCACCAACTCCAAGTAGAATCAATTTTTTCAGATTCGGATTTTTATCGAGAGAGGCTTTGATCCAATTGCCACAAGAAAGGATGCCGTCAAAGAGAGGGTCCTTCATATCGGAGTGATGATCGAAAACGAGAAGCGTAAACGGTTCCTGGATGCGATCTGTCCAGAGCTTGCTCATGTAATGCGTGTTGCCCGAGTCGATAAAGTGCAGCCCGTGTAGCGGAAATGCGGAGATTTCCTTGCGCAGTTTGTTTTCGGTATCGGGATCGAGATAGCAGTCGGTTCCCTGCATTTCTTCGCAGTGGATCCATTGAAAATCGGGACCTTTGCAAAACTCTTGATCTTCGTAAATTCGGGTAAAGTTCATTATCAAAGTTTGCATAGTCCCTCCGTTTTAAAGCCGCTCAAACTTGGCAGTAAACTGTAAATTTCGGGTGGTCTCAAGCTTATCAAATTGAATCACGTAACTCGAATTCTTGGCGTCGATTTCTAGGATAGTTCCTTCGCCAAAAACCGCATGTCGTACCCGGTCGCCGACAAAGAGCAGGTTCTGCAAGAGCTCCAACCGCTCGGTATCCTGCTGAATGTGCTGCAAGGCTTTCTTTTTCAAATCATCGGGAAGCGGACGTACAAATTCCAAGTTGTGTTCGCCCGCATCAAAGATGAATCGCGACGGGAATTTGCTCAGGTTCGCACTTCCACCGCCTTCGTTTTCCGAAAGGAATAGCCTTTCCTTGGCACGGGTAAACGCTACATAGGCAATGCGACGTTCTTCTTCCATCTCTTCCGCCGTCTCGATCTGTGCACTCGGGAATACACCTTCTTCAAGGCCTGTCACAAAGACAAATCGAAATTCTAAACCTTTGGCTGCGTGAATGCTCAAAAGTTTGACCGCGTTTTTGCGTTCTTCCTTGTCGAGGTTCCCATATAGCGCCACGCGCGAAAGGAATGTTTCTAAATTCTCGTCCGGATCTTTTGCCGCAAGTTCCGCGTTCTGCTTGAATTCCGCGATGTTGTCCAAACGATCCTGGTCCGCGTCCATGCGGATGAATTCCGTGTAGCCGGAAAGGTCTAGCACTTCGTCGAGAATGTCGTCGAGTTTTTTGTCGGCGATGCTTTTCTTTGTGGTGTTGATCGCGTGGATGTAGTTCTGAATGTTTGTGCCTTTGAAAACGGCGCTGTCCTGATTTTCGAGCAAGGCGTTCCAAAGCGAAATGCGATTGGCGTTTGCGTATTCTTTGAGAAACTGGATTTTCTTTTTACCGATTTTACGGCTAGGCACATTGATCGTTCGCAAAAAAGCGATGTCGTCTTGTGTCGTGAGCATACGCAGGTAAGCGACGACATCTTTGATTTCACGGCGTTCGTAAAAAGAGACTCCCGAAAGAACACGGTAGGGAATCTTTCGCTGAATTAAAATTTCTTCTACTCCGCGAGAAAGAAAATGCGAACGGTACAGCACCGCGATATCGCTTAGGACCGCGCCCTGTTTCACGAGCGTCTGAATGCTATCTGCAATCCATTCCGTTTCGTCTTTTGGTGATTTGCTGTGAAAATAAAGAGGCTTTGCTCCGTCTGGGCGAACCGCGTTCAGTTCCTTGGGAAAGCGCAGTACGTTGTGCGAAATCAGCTCGTTTGACATCCGCAAAATCTGTGGCGTACTGCGGTAATTTTCCGTGAGCACAATCGTCTTTGCGCTCGGATATTTTTTATCAAAGTCTAAAAACAGTCGAACATGGGAACCGCGCCAGGAATAAATCGTCTGATCGCTATCGCCCACAATAAAAAGGTTCTTGTGCTTTCCCGAAAGAATGCGGGCGATCTTGTACTGCTTTTCGCTCACGTCCTGGAATTCATCAACCATCACATATTCAATTCGCTTTTCCCATTTTTCACGGGCGTCGGGGAAGTTCTCGAGAATGTACAGGGTAAAGTTGATCAGGTCGTTAAAGTCCAGGCCGTAGTTCTTTTTTTGCTCGTAGAGATAACGCAAGAAGATTTCGTTGTTCTTGTCTTTTTCCTTTTCAATGCACTGCTGCAATTCTTCGGCGGAAATCTGAATGAAACCGGAGATGTATCCCGGCGTGAATTTCTTCGCCTCTAAAACCTGATCGATCGTCCGCTGCATCGTCGTGTCGCGGAGGGTAATCTTCATGTCGGCGAAAATGCGCTGGAGCATTTCCCGTTCATCTTCGGTATCGAGGATAATGAAATTTTTCGGGTAGCCGAGATGATGGATTTCTTCCTTCAAAAAACGCGTGCAGAAGGCGTGAATGGTACTGATGAAGCCCAAATCCGCATCGCCGAGAATCGAACGCACTCGCGCCTTCATTTCGTTTGCGGCGCGGTTGGTAAAAGTCACCGTGAGGATATTTGCAGGAGAAATGCCGAGCTCTGAAACGAGATAGCAGTATCTGGCGGTTAAAGCTTTTGTTTTTCCCGTTCCGGCGCCTGCCATGACCCGCACATACCCTTCGGTTGTCTGTACAGCCGAAAGCTGTTCCGGGTTGAGTTTTGAAAGCAGGTCGTTCAAATTCGTTTAGTTACCGCGTTCCGCCATTGCATAGAGGAACGACTTGAGAGATGACGTGTGTTCCGTCATCGGCAGGGTATCGGCGATTTCCATCGCGTCTGCGATGTGCTGCAAGGCGGTTTCTTTTGCCTTGTCAAAAGCTTTGGCCTCTTCTAGGCGCTTGCAGATTTCTTCGGCAACGCCCGGATCTGCGGCACGCTTCAAAAGAGCCTGGAGCGAGGCTTTTTCTTCGGTGGAAACGCTTTCAAAGTAATAGATCAACGGCAGGGTTACAAGACCGTTCGAAATATCGGTAAACTTTGCCTTGTCGAGATTCGTAGCCCCTATGCCGTAATCCAAAAGGTCATCGATAATTTGGAAGGCAAGGCCGAAATGCGTACCGATCTTTCCACAGGCTTCTATGCGTTCCGCATCAAAGCCTGCAATCGTCGCACCGATCTTTGCACTCGCTTCCACGAGGGCTGCGGTCTTTCCTTTGATGATCGCATTGTAGTCCGCTAACGGCAAATTCATATTACCCGTGTGATCGAGCTCGCTGATTTCGCCGACGATCAAACTATTCGCTGCCGAAGAAAGGATGAGAGGAATCTCACGGGACTCTTCGTCGATTACGCAACGCATCGCCTGCGAAAGAATGTAGTCGCCGATCAAAACGGCAACCTTGTTGCCCCATTCCACATGGGCTGTTCTTTCGCCACGGCGCATCGTCGTCTCATCGATGATGTCGTCGTGGACAAGGCTTGCCAAATGCAAAAGCTCAATGCCTGCGCAGGCATGTGCGATGCGAGATTCATCTGCAGGCGTTTCGCCTGAAGTCGCAATAAGAGCGAGAATCGTGGAACGGATTTTTTTACCCTTGCGGGCGATCAGCTTTGTCATGCGTTCCGAAACGCCCGCAGGTGCTGTGCGAGCGACTTCGGCGATGACTTCGTCGGATTTGTCGAGATAATTCTGAACTTGTCCCCGCACTGTAGACAGCACGGCTTGAAAAGACGGATGTTCGGCGGGATTCATGCTCACGATTAAACGTCCAAATCGTTGATGACTTTGTAAGCGTTGTCTTCGATGAACTTGCGACGCGGTTCCACGTCTTCGCCCATCAGCATGCTGAAGACGCTGTCCGCGAGAACGCCATCGTTCACGTGGCACTTCTTCATGATGCGGGTTTCCGGATTCATGGTCGTTTCGGCCAACTGTTCCGGGTTCATTTCACCAAGACCTTTGTATCGCTGGATTTCGTAATTCTTCTTTTCGTTGGCGTCGATGCTCGAAAGCTCAGCTTCGTCGAAGATGTACTTGATCGTCTTGCGGCCCTGTGCCAAGCGGAACAGAGGCGGCTGTGCGATAAAGACATATCCGCCGTCCACGAGAGGCTTCATGTAGCGGAAGAAGAACGTGAGAAGAAGAGTCTGAATATGGGAACCATCGACATCCGCATCGGTCATGATAATGACCTTGTGATAGCGGAGCTTTTCCAGCTTGAACTCGCTGCCGATGCCGCAGCCGAGTGCGTTCACCAAGTCCTGAATGGTGTCTGCATTCAGCACACGGTCAAGACCTGCTTTTTCCACGTTCAAAATTTTACCGCGGAGAGGAAGGATAGCCTGGAATTCACGACGACGACCCTGCTTTGCAGAACCGCCTGCAGAGTCACCTTCCACAATAAAGAGTTCGCACTTTGCCGGGTCGCGTTCACTGCAGTCTGCGAGCTTACCCGGAAGTCCGCCGCTTTCAAGGACGTTCTTTCTGCGGGCGAGGTTACGCGCCTTGTGAGCCGCTTCACGAGCGATGGCTGCGTTGTAAACCTTGTCCACGATCATCTTCACGATGTTCGGATTTTCGGCAAAGAATTCGTCAAGCTTTGTACCGAAGGCGGTGTTCACAAGACCTGCGACTTCGGAGTTGCCGAGACGACGCTTTGTCTGGCCTTCGAACTGCGGTTGCGGAATCTTGATCGAGATAACTGCGGTCAAGCCTTCGCGGATATCGTCCGCAGAAATCGCTGTGTCCTTTTTACCCTTCGGCAAAATTTCCTGAGCGTACTTGCCGATGATGCGGGTCATGGCGGTTTTGAAACCGGTGACGTGCGTACCTCCATCGTGCGTGTTCACGTTGTTCACAAAGCTAAAGAAGTTTTCTTGGTAACCATCGTTGTACCAAAGCGCGATGTCGAGCGGATAATTGCCCGCTTCCGTCGAAATGTGAATCGGTTCTTCGAACAAAGGCTTGCGGTGGGAATCCACAAACTTCACAAAGGCAGAGATGCCGCCCGGGAAGTGGAAGGAATCCTTCTTACCATCCGGAGTGCGTTCGTCGGTAAGCGTAATGCGGATACCGCTCATGAGGAAGGCGTATTCGCGGAACCGTTCTGCGAGAATGTCGTAATTGTATTCCGTTGCCGTAAAGATCGTTTCGTCCGGGTAGAATTCAATCGTTGTACCGGTAGAACCATCGGAGTATGTGCCGATATCCTTCTGCGGTCCAAGAGGATTGCCCTTCGAAAATTCCTGCTGCACAATGCGACCGTCGCGGCGGACCGTGACGATGTGCTTCTTGGAAAGTGCGTTCACGCAGCTCACGCCCACGCCGTGCAAACCAGCGGAGACCTTGTAAGAATTGCTGTCGAACTTACCGCCGGCGTGAAGCTTCGTCATCACGACCTGGATCGTTCCCACATGTTCCTTCGGGTGAATATCGATAGGAATGCCACGACCGTTATCGGTTACGCGGATGCCGTTGCCCGGCAAAATCGAAACTTCGATATGATCGCAGAATCCAGCGAGAGCTTCGTCGACCGAGTTGTCTACGACTTCCCAAACCAGATGGTGGAGGCCCACAGAGTCGGTAGAGCCGATGTACATTGCCGGACGGACACGAACAGCTTCAAGTCCTTCGAGAACGGTAATGCTCGAACCACTATATTCTTCAGCCATCAAAACCTCAAATATTCAATACAATTAAATAAAACGGATACCCTTGACGCGGGGTGCACCGAGGAGTCCGTTGCACCTATCAATAATAGCTTTTTTCTGATACGATGCCTCGTTCTTCCACACGGAATTACTGGCTTTTATCACGAGAATCCCGTCTTTCAAATCGGTGATTTTCAGGTGCTCCGTCAGGTGTTTCCCGAACAGCTTTTCGAAGTTCGAAAACAGGGTGAAAAGGTCCTGCTTTTGACCAATGTTACGCTGCGCTAAAACCTTCGCAAGCAACACGCTCGCGTGTGTCGGCTGGGGAGTTTTATGAAGCTTTGGATTGTTTTCTTCGGCACTCATACAAGCAACAATTTCGAAAGGGCGAAGCTCCCGATTAGGATGCTCGTCATGCCGGCGACGACCGTCGCCTTGGTGCTTTTTCCGACGCCTTCTGCGCCACTATGGGTGTTGTATCCAAAGAAACAGGCGTAGCTTGCGATGAAGTAGCCGTAGAGTGCCGCTTTGATTAGGCCCACGGCAAAGTCCCAATCTTCGTAGAACATACGCACGCCGTAGAAGAACGTCGAGAATGTGACTTCCTTGTAAAGCGCGGCCGTAGCGTAACCGCCGACGATACCGATGAAGATACTGATGATCGTCAGAACCGGAAGCATGATGATTGTTGCAATCAGGCGCGGGGCAAGTAAAAAGCGGTACGGATTTAATCCCAGAACATTGTAAGCGTCGAGCTGTTCTGTGACCGCCATCGTGCCAAGCTCCGAACACATCGAAGCGCCCACGCGGCCTGCGAGAACCATTGCCGTGAGAATCGGGCAAAGTTCCACCATCACCGATTTGCCAACCGCCATGCCGACGAACACAAGCGGAATCATATCGCCAAACTGGTAAGCGAGCTGCCACGCCATAATCGCGCCGGTCGCAAGGCTTGCCGCAAAGACGACGGGAATGCTCGTCACTCCGGTCACGTACATCTGTTCCACGATGGTGTGGAAGTTGTGAATGGTACTCGGACAGTTTTTGCCGAGTTCCCACATAAAAGCAAAATAGCCGCGGACAGAGTCAAAGAACTTGCGGACGTAATGTCCCAAGCTCTTTGCGGCAATGTCCATCAGTGAAAACATTTTACTTCTTTTTCTTCTTGTCGGACTTCGCAGGAGTCTTGGACGGGGCGCTGATGGTCTTCTTGTAAAGATCCATGTCCGAAAGATACTTGATAGCTTCGTTTACCTGAGCATCGCTCTTGAGAGTGAAAGCGGTGCTTGCGGAGTCGCCTTTCACCGCGGTCAAAAGTTCACGCTTAATCCCGTTCATGATGTATTCACGGTTGTCGTCAAACTGCTTTGTACGGTTGTCGTCCAAAGCCTTGCGCAGTGCAGAGACCTGCTTGTTCAAAGTCGTGTCGGAGAGCGTCTTCGAAGAGTCGCCCATAAAGTTCTGTTCGCGGATCAAATCCTTTTCCAGAATCTCAAGCGTTGCAATGGAATTGCTCTTGATCTTGGTAAAGTTCGTATCCTTCAGGCAGAAGTCCTTGAACTGTGTAAAGAGCGAATCCGGAACGACCCATTCGCCGTCGATCTTTGCACCGCTCTTTTCAAGGCTCGGACGCATCTTGACTGCGAACTTGAAGTACATCGCCATGCGTTCCTGAACCTGCACCACCCAAGGGATCGGATCGAGTTCCACGTCGACGTCTGGCGTGATACCGCCACCGCCGTACATCTTACGGCCTGCGTTGGTGAAGAACGTGTCGACCTTTGCCGTATCGGCTTCCGCCTTGACAGTCGTGTTTGCGGAAGCGTCTTCGCCTTCTTCTTCGGCAAGAGCTTCTTCTTCACGGATCTTCAAACCTTTGATTCCGTTTTCCGGCTTGTTGATACAACGGCCGAACGGAAGGTAGTAGAAGGCGGTCGTGAGCTTCAAGGCGTAACCCTGATTGTCGAGCGGGAAGATCGTCTGCACGGAACCTTTACCGAAAGAGGTCTTGCCGATAATCAAACCGCGGTCCCAGTCCTGAATTGCGCCGGAAACGATTTCTGCAGCACTTGCAGAACCCTGGTTCACGAGAACGACCAACGGCACATCCTTCGGAACGATACCGTCCTTGCGGGCGCGGCTTTCGGTTGCTTGAGTGCGTCCGCGCGTTGAAACGATCGTGTTGCCCTTCGTCAAGAAGAGTTCGCCGATTTCCACGGCCTGGTTCAAAAGTCCACCCGGATTGTAACGCAAGTCGAGAATGAGCTTCTTCATGCCCTGCTTCTGGAGCATTTGAATCGCTTTGACAACTTCATCACGGGTCTTGAGCGAGAACGAGGCTAGCTTGATGTATCCGATGTCCTTCGTGAGCATGCCGCTATACGGAACTGCATGGACGACGATCTTTGCACGGGTAATCGTGAAATCCATGAGTTCGCTTACGCCGGAACGCGCAATGCTGATCGTCACATCGGTGCCGACTTTACCACGGAGCTTACCCACAGCTTCATCGAGAGTGAGGCCGCGCGTATCCTTGCCGTCGATTTTCATAATGCGGTCACCGGCACGAATGCCGAGACTGAACGCCGGAGTTCCCGCAAGCGGGGAAATCACCGTCAAAATTTCGTCACGCAAGCTAATCGTGATGCCGACGCCACCGAATTCCCCTTCGGTAGAAACCTTCAGGTCTTCGTAATCCTTGGGAGCAAAAACGGCGGTATGCGGATCCAAAATGTTTCGCATGCCCTGAATCGCAGCTTCGGAAACTTCCGCCGGATCTACGTCTTCGACGTACTTCAGATTGACTTCCGAAAGGACCTTGTTCAAACGGGAGAGTTCTTCGTAAAAATCCCCCGGAGCCTTCTTTTCGGATTTAGAGGATGCCGCCAAGGCGACGCTAGCCGCAAGACCTGCAAAGGTGATCCCGCGGAAAATGCAACGAGCAAAAGACATTTTGGATTTCATATTCATAAAAATACAATTTCAAAAAAGAACGAAGCTTTAAAAAGGAGAAAACCCAGCCATATCGGCTGGGCTTCAAAGAAAGGAGAGAGATGAAACGTTTGGGTAAGGGGAACGGGACAGCTTTTATGCGGCGTCCAGCACCTGATTGATTTTCGTCGTGCGGAGCTTTGCCAAGGCTTTTTCCTTCACCTGGCGAACGCGTTCTTTCGAAAGTCCGACCATTTTGCCGATTTCCTTCAAGTTCAGGTCTGCATCCACATCCAGACCGTAATAAAGGCCAATCACCTTGTGTTCCTGATCGGTGAGGTTGTCCTTCAAAAGCAAATTGAGAGACGCCTGTTCGTTGTTCTTGGCGGCGAGGGCGTCAGTCGCATCTGCCGAAGACGCAATGCAGTCGCCAAGGGTCGAATCCCCATCGTCACCGACTGGCGAATCGAGGGATGCGGAACGGGCGCCCATCATCAAAATCTTTTCGATGTCCTTTGCCTTGTAACGGCTAGCGCCTTCGAGACTCTCCGGATCAATCGTCAAGCTTCCGCCTACGACCTGACGGGTCTTGGAGGAAACGCGGTTAAAGCGGCGAAGGACGAGTTCCTTTTCTGCGCTAATGCGGACAAGGCGAGCCTTTTCGGAAATGGCGCGGGTGATGTTTTGACGGATCCACCACACGGCGTAGCTGATAAACTTGATCTTTTGATTCGGATCGAAACGGCGAGCGGCTTCGATCAGGCCCATGTTGCCTTCGTTGATCAGTTCGTTCACATCGAGACCCTGGCCTTTGTAAAGGTTTGCGATGTTCACGACAAACTTCAAATTGGACTTGACGAGAAGATCCTGCGCGCGACGGTTACCCTTGGCGGAAAGTTCAATCAAAACCTTTTCCTGTTCACGGGTGAGAAGCGGATATTTAGCGATGTCATTCAAGTATTGGAAATAAATGGAATTCATCAGGACCTCTTTTAGTTTTGTAACATTCGATTCGTTACATTTGAAATCTAACGTTTCCAAAAATCGCAAGTGTCAGAAAGAGCCCTAGTTTTGGCAAAACCTTCATCGGTTTTCTGTCTATGTTTATCGGGTTTTTGTCATTTTTTTGTCATTTTAGGCTGAAAATCCCTATATTGACGGCATGTCAGATTCGATTTCAATAGAAAAGCTGAATGCAACCGATACTTCTATCGTCAGTTCTTTGGGTATGCCTTTGGGTAGAATTCCGAAGAGCCTCTTAAAGGAAAACTCAATTTCCGAAAAGTGGATCCGTGTGATGATGGGAATCTTCTTTCTATCGATCGGCTTGGTGGCGGCGGCCTCGACAATCGATAAAGGCGAGTATTCCTGGAAGGCGTATGTCGTTCCGATGGTCGTGACGGTGAACTTCCTTTGCGGTTTCTTTTTGAACCAAAGAATCTTGGTGCCGCGTTTTTATTTTGCCCGCCGAATCAAACTCTTTGTCTTCTTCAATTTCCTGTTTACGATCGCTTCGATTTTGATTCGCGATATTGCGATTTATCTCATGGGAACTGGCGCAGGCTGCGTTTATGAAGTCCTTGGAACGGGACGGTCTTTTTTGACGATTCTGAGTATTTTCGGTATTTTTATCGTGGTGACGGGGATCAACTGCGTTTTCAATGTGATGGTGCGCTTGGAAGGCATTCGCATGCAGGAGTCCTACATCCGCAAGCTCCAGGAAAACTTTATGTTGCAGGCGGACCTTACCTTCTTAAAGCAACAGCTTTCTCCGCATTTTCTTTTTAACACGCTGAACAATATTACGGCGCTCGTGGATATCGATCCGAAGCTCGCTCAAAAATCGATGGTGCGCCTATCGTCGCTCTTGCGCCAGGTTTTGCAAGAAACTCAGAAAAGAAGCGTGGCGATTGAAACGGAAGTCGATATTTTGCAAAAGTATTGCGAACTGGAAAAGCTCCGTTTTGGATCGAATGTGGAATTCTCTTTTGACGTGCGGTTGGAACATCCGGAGAAGAACGTGTCTCCGCTATTGATGATGCCCTTGGTGGAAAATGCAATCAAGTACGGAGTGCATCCTTCGCAAAAGAGCCGCATTGCGATTTCCATTTCGGAAAAGGAAGACGTTTTGCATTGCCATGTAGAAAACACGATTGTTCCCAAAGCTTCTTCGACACATGTGAAGAGCGGCATTGGACTTGCAAATTTACAACGCCGTCTGGAAGTTTGTTACCCGAACAGATACCAGTATTTAGCGAAAAAAGAAAATGGGGTTTATATCGCGGATCTTCAGATTTCGGTTAAGGACACTCCTCTTTCGTTTGCACAGACAATGGATCATGCAGAACGTGTTTTTAATTCTGTCGATGGATTTGAAAAGGCTGTTCACGGCTAGCGAACGTTTCCTTTGTTTGTGTTTAAAACAAAAATGCCCCGGTTGAAACCGGAGCATTTTTGTTGAGAATCAATCTCTTCGGCTTAAGCCTGAGCCTTCACCTGCTTGACGACCGCAGCAAATGCTTCCGGATCGCTCACAGCGAGGTCAGCGAGAACCTTGCGGTTGATGCTGATGTTAGCCTTGCTGAGCAAGTGGATGAACTGGCTGTAGCTCAAATCAAATTCACGCACAGCGGCGTTCAAACGGGTGATCCACAAAGTGCGGAATGCACCTTTCTTGTCGCGACGATGAGCGTATGCGTATTGACCTGCATGGGCGACGGCGTCCTTGGCAAGGCGAAGGTTCGACTTGCGGCGGCCATAGTAACCCTTAGCAGCCTTGAGAATGTTCTTGCGGCGTGCGCGAGAAGGAACTCTAGTCTTAGAACGTGGCATTCTTACTTACTCCTTATGCTTTGACAAGCAGACGCTTGACTCTGTATTCATCGGACTTCTTGACGGTTCCGGCCTTGCGCAGATTGCGCTTACGCTTTGTCGTCATCTTGGTAAGAATGTGGCGAAGACCAGCGCGCTTGAACTTCACGTGGCCGCTGCCGGTCACGCGGAAGCGCTTCTTAGCACCACCGTGGGTTTTCATCTTAGGCATTGTTTACCTCTTCGGTTTGTTGTTTAGCCTCACCTGCTGCCTTCGGCTCGGTTGCGGGCTTTTGCGGTGCGTTTTTGGTCGCACCGCGTTTAGGACCGTAAATGTAAAGCAACGTGTTGCCTTCCATTCTCGAATCCGTTTCCAAATCGCCAACGTCCGCCAGGTCTTGCTTGGCGCGTTCCATGAGTCGGCGGCCGTAGTCCATGTGCGCCATTTCGCGTCCACGGAACTGCATAATCAAACGTACCTTCATGCCACTCGTGAGAAAGTCACGCATCTGCTTGACACGATAGAGATAATCGTTTTCAGCGGTCTTCGGATGCATTTTGACTTCTTTGAGCTTGACCACGTGTTGCTTGGCTTTTGCTGCCTTTGCTTTTTTGGCCTGTTCAAACTTGTACTTGCTGTAATTGATGATACGGCATACCGGTGGCTTCGCATTCGGCGAGACTTCCACCAGGTCCAGTCCGGCGTTCTTTGCCATCTGCAAAGCTTTGCGCGTATCAAGAACCTCCTGAGTTCCGTCTTCCTTAATAACACGGACCGGGGAAATGTGAATGGCTTCGTTGATACGGGTTCCGTCTGCAGGACGGTTCGGCATTTGCCTCATGCGCGGATTAGGATACAAGTATGCTACCTCATGATAGTGGTGATGTTTGCGACGAAAATTTAGCAAACCCAAAGGAAATCTTCAACTTTTCAGAGAATCCCCCTTTGGAAAAAAGCCTAAATTTTGTATAATTGAGGGCGTTGCGGCGGTAGCTCAATGGTAGAGCTTTAGCCTTCCAAGCTAATGGTTGCCGGTTCGATCCCGGTCCGCCGCTCTAAAAATCAAGCCTCCGAATGTTTTGGGGGCTTTTTTTGTGCTTTTTTGCGTTCAAACGATTAGCGGTGGAGCAGGCTCGGCGCTTCGAGCTTCACAGGGGTTTCCGTCTTGACTACGTCAAAGGCTTCGAGGACTCCGGACTTCCAGATGAAGAAGAGCACAGCGAAGAAGAGAATCACGCCGAGAATCGTGCCGAAGTTTGATTTTTTGGGGACGAGTCCGCGGATGCGGGCTGTTTCGACCTTGTTTACGCTTCGCGGTACGAGAGAGTCGATCGTGACGATGTCTCCGACGATCGGTTCGCGGGGAATGCGGCCAAAGGCGCTTTTGTCGACGGTGTACGACTTATGGGTAGCGTCGGAATAGATCGTACCTGTATGCTTCGATGCATTCCAGCTTTCAATGCGTCCAATGTCAAGAACCATGCTTTACCTCCATCTTGAGCTCCATCTTCAATATAAAAAAACCGCCCTAGAAGGACGGTTTTTCAAAGAGAGGAATCTCGTTGAGGATTAGATCGTATCCATGCGAGTCACTTCCTGAGAGTAATCGACTCCTTCGATGTCGAAGCCGTTCGTGGCGAGGAAGTCGTGGCGGTATCCTTCGATGTCGCCGAGTTCAGCGATGTTGTCTTCGCTTACGATCGGCATGTATTTCGCGACTTCTTCCTGAACCTTCGGATTGAGTTCGAGTTCGTCGATACGGATGCGGTGCTCGTCGTCGGTGGGAATTGCGGAGCCCGTGTAGAGACGTTCTGCGAAAAGACGTTCCATCTGTTCGATGCAGCCTTCGTGCGTACCGTTTTTCTTCATGATCTTAAAAAGGATGGAGATGTAAAGCGGGATCAGAGGAATGACGGCGGAGGAACGGGTGACGAGACCCTTGTTCACGGAGATGTAGGCTTCGCCGTTCAAAGTCTTCTTGAGCTCCGCGTCGAGTTCGCGAGCGGTGCGTTCGATGTCTTTCTTGGCGGCTCCGATGGTGCCGTCGCGGTAGATAGCGTGTGTGTAGGTCGGGCCGATGTAGGAGTAGGCAACGGTCTTTACGCCGTCAGCGAGAACGCCTGCTTCGGAGAGCTGCTTGATCCAGCGAGCCCAGTCTTCACCGCCCATCACCTTCACGGTCTGGCGCTTTTCTTCTTCGTTTGCGACTTCAGCTGTAATGATCGAGAACTTGCCAGAAACGACGTCCATTGTTGCACCGGAGAAAGTCTTTTCAAGCGGTTTTAAAACGCTGCGGTACATTTCGCCTGTTACAGGGTCCACGCGGACGGCGCTTGCGACGCTGTAAATCACGAGGTCGAACTTGCCGAACTGTTTAGAGGCTGCGATCACCTGCTTGCGCATTTCGTCCGAGAACGCGTCGCCGTTAAACGTGACTGCACCGAGGCCCTTCGCCTTGGCGGCACGGTCGAATGCCATGTTGTTGTACCAGCCCGGAGTACCGCTCTTGTCGGCGGTGCCTTCTTTTTCGAAGGAAACACCGATGGTGTTGGCATCGCATTCGAATGCTGCAGAAATACGGCTTGCGAGACCATAACCGGTAGAGCAGCCGAGGACGAGGACATTCTTCGGAGCGTTCGGAAGAGGACCGCGTTCTTTTGCCTTCTTTTCCACGTAAGCGATCTGATGTTCCACATCCTTGGCGCATCCGATCGGGTGTGCGTTGATGCACATGTTGCTACGAATAAGAGGCTTGATAATCATTATGTTTTCCTTGTTCCTAGAGTTAGTCCCTAAACTTTTTGAGAATCACAATGCCGTTGTGTCCACCGAATCCGAGGGATGCGGAAGCCGCACAATCGATATTTCCCGAAACGCCGACGTTTGGCACGTAGTCGAGGTCGCAGTCTTCGTCCGGATTGTCCAGGTTGATGGTTGCCGGGAAGTAGGAGTTTGTGATGGCGAGAGTCGAGATGATCGCTTCGATAGCGCCAGCGGCGCCAACGCAGTGACCGGTCATGCTCTTCGTGCTCGAAACCTTGATTTTGTAAGCGTGTTCGCCGAGGGCGATTTTGAGCATTGCGGTTTCGGTGGAATCGTTCAGATGGGTTGAAGTTCCGTGAGCGTTGTAATATTGAATGTCGGTCGGAGCGATGCCTGCGTCTTGGATCGCGCGGGTCAAGGCCTTGGCACAGGTTTCTCCACCCGGACGCGGGCTGGTGATGTGATAAGCATCCGCAGAGGCTCCGTATCCGGCGAGTTCCGCGTAAATGTGTGCTCCACGAGTCTTGGCGTGTTCGAGTTCTTCGAGAACGAGAATGCCGCCGCCTTCACCCATGACAAAACCGGAACGATCCTTGTCGAACGGGCGGGAAGCCTTTTCCGGAGCGTCGTTGAACTTGTCGGTGAGAGCGTGCATGCCTGCAAAGCTCTTAATCGAAAACTCGGTAACACCGCTTTCCGAGCCGCCGGCAAGGCAAATGTCCAAACGTCCAGAACGGATCGTGTCCAGAGCGAGGCCCAGGGCGTCCGTACCCGAAGCGCAAGCCGTGGCAATCGTCCAAGCGGAACCGGTAATGCCAAGCGCAATCGAAACGTTTGCACAGGCTTCGTTTGCAATCAGTTCCGGCATGGCGAGAGGCGATGCTCTGCGCTTGCCGCATTCGATATACTTTGAATAAGAAGCGTCGACAATATCCATACCGGCAAGACCGTTACCGGCGATTATGCCCGTCTTTTCCGCGGCGAGATCTTCTTTGGTGAGCTTTGCATCTGCCACAGCTTCGTTTGCGGCGGCAAGAAGGTACTGTGTGAAGCGAGCCATGCGGCGCGCTTCCTTCGGATCGATGCCGTGTTCTTCCGGCTTAAAGTCCTTGATTTCTGCCGCAATCTTTACCGGGGAAGAACTTGCGTCAAAAAGCGTAATGGGAGCGACACCGCTCTTGCCCTGCTGAATGGATTGCCACATCGAGGGGACGGTCTTTCCAATCGGAGTGACAGCGCCCATACCGGTGATTACAATTCGTCTTTTATTCATAAATCTTAATTAGCCTTTTCTGCGTCGCTCTTTTGTTGATCTTGTTTATCCTTTTCACGGATCGAGGCGCGGCGGATCTTGCCGCTGATCGTTTTAGGAAGTTCCGTCACGAAGTCGATGATGCGCGGGCTCTTGTAAGAGGCGGCCACCTTCTTGGTGAAAAGCTGGATGTCCTTGGCGAGTTCCTTTGATGCATTGAAGCCCTTTTGCAAAACGATCGTCGCCTTGATCGCCTGTCCACGGGAAGGATCTTCTACGCCGGTCACGGCGACTTCCATCACCGCTGGATGCTTGAGCAGCACTTCTTCCACTTCGAAGGGGCTGATGCGATAACCGGAGCTCTTGATCAGGTCATCGGTACGACCGATGAACCAGCAGTAGCCATCCTTGTCACGCCAAGCGGTATCGCCTGTGTGATACACGCCGCCTTCAAAGACTTTTTCGGTGCGTTCCGGATCTTTGTAATAGCCGCCGAACATGCCGAACGGTTTTCCGCCGTCGATCTTGATGATGATTTCGCCGACTTCCTCGTCGTCACAAGGAGTGCCGTCCGGACGGACGATTTCAATACGGTATCCCGGCGACGGCTTTCCCATAGAACCTGGATGCGGATCCATCCATGGGTAGTTGCCTTCGGAAAGGGTGACTTCCGTTTGACCGTAACCTTCGCGTAGACGGTGGCCGGTCTTTTCGAACCAACGATTGTAAATGTCCACGTTCAGGGCTTCACCAGCGGTCACGCAGTAGGTGAGGCTTGAAAGGTCGTACTTGGAAATGTCGTGCTGGAGCAGGTAGCGGTAAACCGTCGGCGGTGCGCAGAACGTGGTAATCTTGTAATCCGCCATCTTTTCGAGCAGCTTGCCCGGGATAAAGGTGTTCATGTCATAGGTGAACACGGCACTGCCTGCGAGCCACTGACCGTAGATCTTTCCCCACAGAGCCTTTGCCCAGCCGGTTTCGGCCACGGTCAGGTGACGTCCGCCGTCGACCACATTCTGCCAGTACTTTGCCGTCACGATGTGACCGAGCGGGTAGGTGAACGTGTGGGCGACCATCTTCGGATTGCTGGAGGTTCCACTGGTGAAGTAGATGACCATGATGTCATCGTTCTTGATTTCGTTTTCGCCGGTCGGACGTTCGAACTTGGACGAGCAAATTTCGTAATCGTCGTAAAAAGATGTCCAACCTTGGCGCGGCTGACCGACAGCGACAAGCGTTTCCACGGATGGAGATTTGGCGCGGGCGGTTTCAATTTCTTTCTGCATTGCCGGGTCATCGTAGGCGACGACCATCTTGATTTCGGCGGCGTTAAAGCGGTATTCGAGGTCTGCGGCAGAGAGCATGTTCGTCGCCGGAACGGCGATCGCGCCAATGCGGTGCAGAGCGAGAAGGAAGAACCAGAATTCATAGCGGCGGCGGAGCATCAACTGGACGCGGTCGCCTTTCTGGATTCCGTGCATCTTCAAGAAATTTGCTGTACGCTTGGAAGCGAGCGAAAGGTCCTTGAAGGTGAAAATGTGCTTTTCATCGTTATCATCGCACCAGACGAGAGCTTCTTTCTTCGGGTCTTTCTCGGCGTAAACATCGACGACGTCATAGGCGAAGTTGAAGTTATCAGGGACATTGATCTTGAAGTGAGTGTAGAGATCTTCGTAAGAAGTGTAATCTACACGGTCGATAAAGTTTAAGAGAAGATGCATAGTTAAACCTGTGCAGACTGAAGATTAGAGATCCCGGTAGAAGATTTTTTCACGCTTCGACATCGCGTAGCGGATGAGGTTCATCACGCGGTTTTCGCCGATGGAAGTGAAGTCCACATGGTGGATGGTCAGACGCGGAGTTCCGATTGGAGCCTGGATTGTGAGACAGGCGGAAGTCTGAGCCACGCCGAGGGAAATATCCGGAAGGCCTGCAAAGCTGATGCCGAAGGAAAGGAACTTTTCTGTATTTTCTTGTTGATGGACCTGCTTTTCGGCGTTTTCGGTAGCCGCTTCGCCCATTGCTTCTTCGTCGGTTTCGTCATCTTCGTTCACGGAAACGATCAGTTCGCTTTTCTTGTAAATCGTCGTGCGATCTTCGTAAGTCTTGAACTTGGCAAGAATTTGATCCTTTAAATAGTTGTTGTCATACCAGGCGGGCGGAACATAGCCGATTGGGAGTTCTTCCTGTCCGAGTGCGTGCCAGAGGGCGATCGAACGGTCGAGGAGCGCCTGGGATTCTTCTTCGTTCAAGCCTGCAAATTCGGCGACGTTGTTCGAGAACATGAGAGCGCTCTTACCGAAGACGGAACGTTCCTTGCTGAGGTTAGCCGCATGACGTGCACCGTGGAGCAAAAGTTCATGACCGCTGGCCTTGAGCTTTTCGATGGATTCGCAAAAGCGTTCGCGTTCTTCTTCCGGGACCGCTCCGATCGACGGAACAACTGCAATAGAAATGGGGGATCCCACGACTTTCGTGATCTTTTCGATTTGGACAAGAGCGCTTTCAAAGTTCTTGATGTTATAGTCGTGGTAGCACAGAATGAATCTTTTGCCTTTGTAGCTTTCTGCTTCTGCGGCAGAAATGTCGGCAATGTCTTTATTGAGTTCCATTGCGTTTCTCCTATTAAAGTGGTGCGTAAAATAGAAAAAGCCGTGGGCGGGCTTGCCACGACTAAAAGCTGAGTTCGCTTATGAATGAGACTTCGTCCTGCTTCTTCCCTACGACAATAATTCGATTTTCTGCGGATTTCGTCATAAAAAGTTCCAAGGTTTCTCCGTAAAGCGCTTCCTTGGAATAATTGATTCGAAAATCAATAAGCGGTTTCGTGGCGAATTCATCGGGTAATGAGTTTATGATGAAAGCCGCGTAGTAAGCGTTGTCCGTATGATTATTGCTATCGAGATGGGAACGACGAATGGTCTCTTCGCCGACTTTTTCCATGTTTTCCGGCTCGATGATTTTCCCGCAGTGGAGGGTTTCCGGTTTTTCGAGCGGAACCGTGTTCAGCTTACGGAATTTTTCAATAGCCTTGGTCGGCAAGATCTTTCGGGTATCAAAAGCGGTAATCATCCATTTGGAAACACCCGAAATCAACGGATTCCCTTCGGAATCCAGAACCTTATAGATGCGATTGAACTGGAAGGAATCCGACTTGTCTTCGGCGGTGATGAATTCAATTCGATCGTCGAGTTTCGGCATTTGATAAAAGTGGAAGGCGCTTCGGACGACAACACGGGCGATGTTGTGCTGGTTCAAAAATTCTATAGGCGTACCGCGCAAGCGGATGTCTTCTGTCGAAAGGTCTGTCGTCAGCCGTAAAAAATCAAACAGCATCATCTTTCCGTCGGGGCCGCACTGCGTAAAAGGAACGCGCATCTCGGCGTGGAAAGTGAAACCGTCTTCATCATACCACCGGTTGAAATTTTCGGTCAATCCCATGTCCGCAAAATAAAAAAATGGACTGTCTTCGGGTAGAAAAACGGTCCTTTTTTTGAGAATGGCGAAATTTGTAAAATTTCGGTCATTTAAACGAGATTTTTAGAAACCGATGCCCAAGTGAAACAGGTGATTTCCATCGAGAACAGGGCTTGAAGCGTAGGCGTAATCGAACTGGAATCGTCCAAAAACGATGCCCAAACCGGCAGAAATTCCGCTATCCGTTTTGTCGCGGTAGGCGTAACCAGCGCGGAATGCGAGACTCTTTTTATAGAGCAGTTCACCGCCGAAGCGCCATTCCGGATTATAGTCAGCACGGCGGTATGCATCGGCATGGACGGCAATATCAAAAATCTCGAGAATCGGATGGGAACCGGTGATGCCTGCCTGCAAAGCCATCGGAGCGGATTCTTCTTCGCTTTCGTATTCCGAAACCCAACCGAAGTTCGTCACGGTCGCGCCAAAGGTAATGTATCGATTGAGCTTAAAGCTTGCACCGCCATCGGCAAGGACTGCGATAGCCGTAGAATTGTCGATTGTCTGCGAAGCGAATCTTGCGGAAATGGCCCAGTTAAAGATGGACGGCTTGCTTCCGATGCCGAGCTGGACAGCCCAAGCCATCGCACCGTAGTCTTCTAGCTTAAAGCCTTCTGCGTCACGGCCTTCGATATCGCCGTAGCCCAGGTATTCGACCGCCGCACTGGTATTTGCATATTCAAAAGGAAGTCCAAAGTAGACGGAGGTGAGCTTCGCATCGACATTGCTCGAAAAGACGATGTGTCCGATACCGGCTTGAGCCGAATTCGAAGATGTCGTGGCGAGAGGGTTGCGTGAAACTTCCGAAAATCCCTGCGGAGTTGCGACTCCTGCACCGGCAAGGGCTGCAGAACGCGGCGACGTGGGCATGGAAAGGAACTTCATCGTCGTGCCGCCTTCGTCTACATTCCAATATTTTCCTCCTGCAAACGAAAGGGAGCAGGCGCAAAGAACGGTCGAAATGGCGAGATGTTTGAAGTTCATGAGTCTAAACATATAAAATTTAGGCTTTCCAACCCTGCATAATGGCGAGAACCTTTCCCTTGAGTTCTTCGGCTCGGGCAGCGGTATCGCTTTCGATGTAGCAGCGGAGTTCCGGAGCGTTGCCGCTCGGACGCAGGTGAATGATGTCGCCCTGGTCAAAGGTCATGCGGTAGCCGTCAGTCGAATCTTCGGCGACGAGCTTTCCGACGAGTTTTCCAAAATACTTTTCACCGAGCTTCTTTTCGGCGATTTCGGCGACTTTCGCCTTGCTCTTTTCGGTCGGGAATTCTTTGACGCGGTCGCTTGCGGTAAAGCGCTTCGGAAGACTCTTGAACAGATCTTCAACGCCGGTGAGTTCCTTGCGGGCTCGAACGAGGATGGCGAGCTGCGGAAGCAGGGCGTCGCGGGTCGCGAGAGCCTTGAGGGTCTTGCCGTCCAAGGTGATGTCCGTTTCGAGAAGGAATCCTCCGTTGGCTTCGTAGCCTGCGACGGTTTTACCTTCGCCGTCGAGTTCCTGCATGCCGGCGATGACGTACGGACTTCCGATGCGGGTGCGGAGAGTTTTATCGAAAAGTCCACATTTTTCAAGAGCCGTATTGCAGCTCACCGGAGTTGCTATGCGTTCAATGCCAAGAGATGCGGCGGCGAGAATGCCGAGGACGTCCCCACGGACCCACTTGCCGGTCGCGTCTGCAAAGAGCGGGCGGTCGCTGTCGCCATCGGTGCTGATAATTGCGTCAAGGCCTTCCTTTGCCCATTGGATGCCGAGTTCAATGTCTTCCGGACGAACCGCTTCGGTGTCGACTGGGATGAACGTTTCGGAACGTCCGAGCGGCTTGACGTAAGCGCCGAGCTTTGTCAGAATGTCCGTGATGATGTCGCGGCCCACTGCGGAATGTTGGTACATACCGATGGTGAAGCCGGAAAGAGCCTTTTCGCCGAAGAAGGCGATGTAGCGGTTTGTGTAGTCTTCACGGGCGGTCGGGTCTTCTGCTGGAAGGGTGGCCGGGGACTTGAGCATGCCCTTGTCGAACTTGGAATCTTCGACTTCGAAGGATTCGGCTCGGATGCCCGTTTCGTCTTTCTTCGAAATTTCACCCTTCGGGTGGTTAAACTTGATGCCGTTGCGGTCGGCTGGAATATGGCTTCCGGTGACCATGATGGACGGGAGAGCCTTTTCGATCCCGTAAAGGGCGATCGCCGGGCTCGGAATGCGTCCGCTGTAAATGACCTTCCAATCCATATCGATGGCGGCCGTCGCGAGAGCCTGTAGAATGCGACCCGTGCTCGGGCGTAAATCGCCTGCAATTGCAACCGTCTTTTCGGACGGGTAATTCTTTTCGCAGTAGGCGAGGAATGCGTGGGTGTAGCTGTAGCACACGAGGTCCGTCATTTTGGAAACGAGACCGCGGGCGCCACTCGTACCGAAGCCGACGCCGCTCGAATTCATCATGTCGTTTACGGAAATCTTCATGCTTGAAATATATTAAAAGCAAAAGAAAGGCTGCCCGAAGCGATACCGAAATGACGCCCGGGCAGCCCGGCTTTTGGGGATTTAAGTCGAATTAGACAAATACTTGGAGGATTTGCCTTGCATCATCGCCTTCGACAATACGGATTTCTCCGACGGGGGCGTAAGAAAAATCGCTGTATTCCGAAAGCTGGAGAGCCGCAAAACGGTGATCCTTGGAAGCTAGAAGATACAAGCTGAATTTTCCGTTTTCGGAAGCTTTCAGCTTATGATTGCAAAGTGCAGAAAGTTCAGTACTGGGTGCAAAAAGAATTTGTTCCACAAGAGCGCCTTCCGCAGGGTCGTATTCGAGGTAAGTTTTGCTGATGGGAGATGCTGTTGGTTTATAAATGACCTTTGTCAGTAAACCGAAGAACTTTGTTGAAATTTGAATGTTGGAATTTTTAGCGAGCGCATTCTGCATCGCGAGTTCATTTTCTTGCATGATGTTCTCTTTTTAAAAGGTGTATTTTGGCGCATACGCGCAAAAAGAATTCCGTCTTTTAACGGGACTTCTTTAGAGGATTTTTTAGAAAGAGAATGTTTTCAACAGAGAATGCGTTCGAGAGCGAAGATGTAGTAAGCCTTTGGGGTGCAGTAGGAATCCTGCGACGTGGGCTTGCGGTCTTCTTTCTTCAAGAAGACGCGTTTTTCGTTCCAGGTGAAAAGATTGTGCTGAAAAACGGTGTGACGACCGTCGGTTTGCGAATTTGGGTGAAGGCGTTGGCCGCGGAAAAAAGTCTGCGGAATCGTTCTGCGCGTGTCAAGAATGGCGGCTGCAGAAGCGAAATTGTCAGGGCTGGAAATGGAAGCGTCTTCGGAAAAATCCGTCTGGACGTAATTTGAATTCGAAGGTCTCGGTGCCTGGGATGAGACGGCGAGGGCATGGAATCCTAACGCAAGGGCAAATAATAAACTTGCGAAAAATAGAATTGCATTTTGCGACTGTCGTTTCATGGCTTCTTTAATATATCTAAATTTACAGCATGGATAGAGATCGTCGACGCCGCTTTGGCCAAAATTTTTTGGATGTGGAGACTGCGAACCTGCTTGCCTCGGATATTCCGCTGTCTGCGGGTGACTCCATTCTAGAAATCGGTCCGGGCCATGGATCCCTGACGGAACCTTTGCTCGCTCAGGGCGTTCCGGTAACGGCTGTCGAAATCGACGAGGAATGTGTCGCCTATCTCAAGGACAAGTTCGCCGGCTATTCGAATTTCCATATTGTGAACCAGGACATTCTCCGTTTCCCGATCGACGAATGGCTTAAAGAAAATCCGAAGCCTTGGCTTGCGGGGAATTTGCCGTACAACATCTCCACGGGCATCGTCGCAAAAGTGATGCCGTTACTGAAAAAGACGCACGGTTTTATGTGCATGGTCCAGTATGAAGTTGCGGAACGGTTCTGTGCAGAACCGCATTCCCGAAACTATGGAAGCCTTTCCGTCTGGATCCGTGCTCATGCGACGGGAAAGATGCTTCGCAAGATCGGCCCCGAACACTTTACGCCGAAACCGAACGTAGATAGCGCCACGGTGCTTCTCACGCCGCGCCCCGATCCGCTTGATGCTCCGCTGGATTTTTTTGATTTTGTCCAAGACGCTTTTTCGCAAAAGCGCAAGGTCATCACGAATTCGCTTTCTTGCCGTTACGAAAAAGCGAAAATTGCGCAGGCGCTTGAACGTTGCGAATTTGCTCCGACGACGCGTGCAGAAGAACTTTCGCCCGAAGAACTTTTGAAGCTTTACGAAGTTTTGAAGTCCAACTAGGCCATTCCTGGAATGAGAGGCTTTTTCTCCGGGTAAAAAATGTGTATTTTGAAAGAAAAGGAATCGTTATGAAAAAAATCGTTCTCGCTTTTTTAACTGTTGTCATGGCTTGCGTTTTTGTCGCTTGCGGTCCGTCGGCTTTGGAAATCAAGGAAATGTCTTCCGACTGCGAGTTCAATGTGGAAATTCGCTATGTACCGGATGATTCGATTGCAATCTTGATGGGCAACGCTCTTTACGTCGCCACGTCGCAGCTTGTTTCTGGAAACCTTTACCCGCTTTCGATCAGCACGCGTTCCGATATCGACAGTCGTGCTCCGACGGACGTGGTGAATTCCGATGAAGAATTCGCCGCATACATCAACCGTCGCATTCCGGGAGTCATGAATTTTGGCATCGTCGTCGATGATAATTCTGCAAATGAAATCGGTTTTGAAAAGGAAACCGCTGTGAAAATGTTCCAGGACTTCTTCAAAAAGTCTTATCCGGGAGCCAAGTCCGTCTACTTCTCTTCTCGAAACGGGGAACTCGTCAGCGCGAAAAAACTGGATTAAACGATGTTAGGCATTCAACAAAAGAAAGGGGATCCCGAAAAGCTTTGCGGTCGCTTGGTGGTGTATGCAAAAATCATCCCGTCGGCGTCCAAAGATCAGAACGAGGGACCGATCCCGTTTGCTTCGATGGTTCGAAATGGCATTCTCGCTGTGCGCGGGGAATTCGAAAAGATCAACAGCATAAAACGTTTTTTGCAGCATGAAGATGGAGCTTCTTCCGTGGATAAGGGTATTTCTGATATAATCGAACATATTAAGGAATCCGGCGGAGAACTTCCCGAAGGCTTGGACGTGGATTCATTCAAGGATCGCCTGGAAGAACTTTCGAGCATGGAAATCATTCCGGTCCCGGCGAAAATCATGTTCTACGATAACGAAGAAGAAATCCTCGAAGAGAACGCGGACATTTATTACATCGGCGAATTCTCCGGAATGAGCCAGGCGCACCTCTGCATCACGAGCCTTCCGATCTTTTACCAGGCGAAGTTCCGTGAACAGCAGAATGCAGAAGAGCAGTCCTACATTAACGAACTGCTTTCGCAGATAGAATCGGACGGCCTTGTTACGAACAAGCCGGAAACGGGTGAATTCTTGCCGGGCAACGGCAACCTCGTCACGTTCGTCGGCAATCTGCAGGAACTTTTGGAACGTCAGGTGGTGCCGTACCTTTTGTACCAGGCTGCCGACGAAGAACAGTTCTCGACAAACCTCGACCGCTTTTATGCGTTTATGGCTCCGTACAAGAATCAGCGTGATGTGCAGCTGATTGGGGAAACGCTCCGCCGTTTGCGTGTAAACGAAAACGATGTGAAGGAACGTTTCCGCCTGGAACTGCTCTGCCGCAAGGTCGGCGCGATGTACCACGAAAAATTCGAACAGGTTCCGGAAATTCAAAAAAAACTTTCGGAGCTGGACTTGTGAAAAAACTTGTTGTCATCGCAACTGGAAACGCTGGCAAGGTTCGCGAATTTTCCAAGGCATTTGAAAATTCCGATCCGAACTTGGAATTCAAAACACAGAAGGAAGTCGGCTTCTCTATCGACGTAGAAGAAAACGGTTCCTCCTTTCAAGAAAACGCTCGAATCAAAGCTTTGGCGGTTGCCGAATTCTTAAAGTCAAAGCAGATTTCGGCGACGGTCATCGCGGATGATTCCGGTTTGGAAGTCAAGGCTCTTGACGGTGCTCCGGGCATTCACAGTGCCCGCTTTGCTGGGGAACATGGAAATTCCCGTGCAAACAATGAAAAACTTTTACGAGAACTTTCGGACGCATCCGATCGTTCCGCACGATTCGTCTGTCACTTGTGCATTGTGCATGTGAATGGAAAAATCGATGATGTGGAAGGGGAATGCCCGGGAAAAATCATCGAGGAATTTCGCGGAGAGGAAGGCTTTGGTTACGATCCGCTTTTTGTGGCGAATGGAAAAACGCAGACTTTTGCAGAAATGTCTCTCGAAGAAAAACAGGCTTTGAGCCATCGCGGTCATGCGATAGAAATCCTCAAGTCTCGAAAGATTCTTTCGGAGCGTTAAGTTTTGGAAAAAGAGATGTTGAAAAAGATTCTTGATTTCGACGAAAGATTTTCCCGTTATCTCTACTCGCATCGCTTTTCCGCGAAAACGGACAAATGGTTGCGCCTTTATACGCGTCTGGGAGATGGCTATGTTTGGGCGTTGATTATCATTTTGATTCTGGTGTTTCACGGTCCGATGATCCTTGCGGAAGTTCTTGCTATGGTTTTTCCTTCGCTCGTGGCGTCCCTTGCGCTGTACTGGACTCTGAAACTTTCGACCAAGCGTCCGCGTCCTTTTGTGGCGATTCCGGAATTCAAGGCTTTGGTTCCGCCTCTCGACAAGTACAGCTTTCCGTCTGGTCATACGATGAATAACCTCGCGATTGCGACGACTGTGCTTTTGACGGTTCCGGCAGCCGGGGCTGTGATGATTGCTCTGCCGCTTACGTGGGGATTTCTCCGCGTGTATTTCGGAGTGCATTGGCTGACGGATGTCATCGGAGGCTTTATACTTGGCGTTGCGAGTTTTGCCATTGGACATCTGGTCTGGGTCTTCGCCCTTTCACCGCTCGTTTCAGGATATTTCCAGGGATGAGTTTTTTATCGGCAGAACAGGTTCTGTGCTGTATTGCGCCGGGTGAACGCGTCACCTTGTTGCTGCGCCATGCGGAACGTCGCCATATTACCGCTCAAGACGCGGACCACGGCGCTCATGTGCCGCTCACCGAAAAAGGCGGCGAACAGGCTTTTGCCGCGGGCAAGGAACTTTCTGTTTTGAACGGTCCGTATTTCTTCGGATCGAGTCCTGTTTTTCGCTGTCGGCAGACCGCGGCCTTCATTGCAGAGGCCTGTGGAGCTTCGGAATATGCAGTTCCCGAAAAAGTGGCGCCTTTACAGCCTCTTGCCGAGTTCTACGTATCTGATTTTGAAGAATATATGCGCCATTTGCGTGAAGGTTTTTATCCGGCGATCTGCAAATGGGTCGCGGACGGGCGACTTTCGGGATTTACTCCGGTTAAAGAAGGCTCAGAAGCCCTCCTCAAGTTCGTTTTGGAACATTCGACGGGAAATTTTAACGTGTTTTGCACGCATGATGCTTGGGTTGTGCCGTTTCTTTCGCATTTTACCGACGTCAGCTTTAACCCAAACCGTTGGTTGAACTTCCTTTCGGGTGCAGCGATTCTGTATAAACCGGAAAATCCACTTGAAACGGCAAAAATATTACCGATCAAGTTTATCCGTGACGGATATCTCGTCTTCTCGGATTGGGAAGCGAATAATAAAACACAAATCTAATCGGAAAAATCCCTTTAAAAAGCTTAAAGGTCCCTGCTTACGCAGAAACCTTTAAGAGCGGGAAGGGCGAGATTCGAACTCGCGATAGGAAAACTCCTATACGTCCTTAGCAGGGACGCGCCTTCGGCCAACTCGGCCACCTTCCCTAATTCGGGGGTTCACAATTCTAGATATTTTTCGGTGAAATTTCAAGTTCAAATTTTGAAAAAGCCACGATTAGCTATTTTTTTCCCTGATTCAGCTCCGGAAAATGCTATGAAATTCTTGAAAACCCTCTTAAAAATCGCAGTCGCGTTTTTCGTTGTCGGGATTCTGTGCCTGATTCCCCTCTATATTATTGTATTCCGTGTCCTACCGACCAAGGATCCGGACGGTATTTTTAACCGTCATTACATCCTTTCGGAGCTTTCGGGGGAATCCCGCGTGTATTACCGCGACGGGGAACGCCTTTTGGGTTCATTTTTCGATGTGAACCACCGTATTTATGTACCTTATGGGGAAATTCCGGAAAATATCGTGAATGCTCTCGTGGCGGCAGAAGATGCCCGCTATTTTGAGCATGGCGGTTTTGACATTACGGGCTTTTCCCGTGCAATGGTAAACAATATCCGCGCCGGACGCTTGCAGCAGGGCGGTTCCACGCTTACCCAGCAGACGGTCAAAAATATTTACGGGCGTGAAGAACGGAGCATCAAGGCGAAGTGGAAGGAATTGATCAATGCTCTTCGCATGGAAAAGCATTTTTCGAAAGAAGAAATTCTCGAATTCTACCTGAACCAGTTCCACGTTTCCGGTACGGGTAAGGGTGTGGCGATTGCCGCCCAGTATTTCTTCAACAAGGATCTTCAGGAATTGACTCTGGCGGAATGCGCGTTTATCGCGGGCTCCGTCAAAGGTCCTTTCAATTACGATCCGTTCATTCAGCGTAATCAACAGCGCAGAGACCGCGCGCTCGAACGTGGCAAGGCTCGTTTGAATTATGTGCTCGGCCGCATGGTCGAGGAAGATTACATCACCCAGGAACAGATGGATTCGGCGCTTGCAAAGCCTCTTGAATTCAACCATGGAAATTTCCGATTTTCGCTTTCGACACAGCTGGAACGCATTGAAGAAAAGTTCGATTCCGATTTCTACCAGGCTCTCTTTGAAAAAGAAGGCATTTCGGACTGGCGCAAGGCGCAGTTGCAGATCGTGACGACTCTCGATGCGGATTACCAGATGGCGGCAAAGCGTGCCGTGCAGAATAACATTTCGAACTTGCAGGTGAAGCTCGGCGGTTTTGTTCTGCCGAAGTCCGATCTTCCGAACCGCGCCGCTTTTGCCCGTACCGGCGACTACCTGTACGGCGCGGTGGATTCGGTGAATTACGATGGAAAGGGAAACCTTTCGGACATCTATCTGTCTTTTGGTCAGTTGCACGGACATGTCGGTGCTGCGGACTTGGCGGATCTTGGCAAACGGATGAATGCGGATGTAAAAACGGTTCTTTCTCCGCGTCTTGCCAAGGGTTCCGTGTTGCTCGTGAGTGTGAAGGATTCGGTCAAGGTGAACGGAGCTGTTCCGTGCCTCGTCGAAACGGAACCGGTTCTACAGGGGGCGCTGGTCGCGTTGCAGAACGGAGAAGTCGTGGCGAGCCAGGCGGGTTTCCACAATACGGGCTATGACCGGTCCTTTAAGGCGAAGAGACAGCTCGGTTCGAGCTGGAAACCTCTTTTGTATGCGGCGGCTCTGAATTACCACTGGCACTATCTGGATGAACTTGAAAATGAGTTCAACCTGTTCCAGTATGAAAATGAATTTTACTTCCCGCGACCCGATCATAAGAACAAGGGCGAAACGGTCAGCATTCTGTGGGCTGCGGTCCGTTCGGAAAACATTTCGAGCATCTGGCTTTTGGACCATCTTCTCGATAAGGTATCAATCGAAGAATTCGCTGGGATCGCTGCCGATGCAGGATACTTAAAGCGTGACGACGAATCCTTTGACGATTACCGCAAGCGTCTTCGCGACAAGCACGGCTTGTATCTGAACGAAATCGCTAAGCAGGAAATCGAGTTTTCCAAGGCGCAGAAAGCCCTTTACGAAAAGTTGCTTTACGAAAATCGCCCGGCCGCTGCCCGTGCTCTTCGCAATATGTTCTACGGTAGAAATGTCGAAAACGGCAAGAAAAAATATCGCAAGATTCAAAAGGAATACTTCGCCTATTTCAATCACAACTTCTTGCACTATCTCGCCATTCTTAAAGACCGCGACTTAAAGGCGCTTAATCCAGAAGAGCCGACAGCCACGACAACCCTTACCGACGAAGAAGTTTACCCGGGCTTGAACCTTTCGGATATTCGCCGCTTGAATGGAATGATGGGCATTCCGCGCGAAGACATCGATTATTCGAAGGTGGAAGAACTGTTCTATTGGCCCGACTTTAGACGCTCCGTCGCCATGGCGGCGTTTGCCAGGTTCGCCGAGGAAATCGGCATTCACGGAAAGCTTCGTGAAGTGCTGTCCATGCCTCTCGGCGTGAATGAAATTCCGCTCGCCGAAATGACGACCGCTTACCAGACGCTTCTCACGGGCAACCTTTACAAGTGCGCCGATGGCGAATGGAACGAACCCTGCCTCATCCAGGAAATTCGTGATCGCGACGGACATCGCATCTTTGAAAATTCCATTGAAACGAAAAAAGTCCTTTCCGATACGATCACAGAACAGATGGCGGTCATGCTCCACGCGGTCTTCCAATACGGTACCGCTCGCAGCCAGTATCAGAACCTCACCATGCGTTCTCCGTCGGGCGACAATACGCTTCTCTATCCGGCCTTTGGAAAAACGGGTACGACAAACGATTACCGCAACGTGGCGTTCCTCGGAGCAATTCCGACTTTCGTTCCGCAAAAGAACGGCTTCGGTTTGGATTCGGTCATCGCCATCGGGAGTTATGTGGGCTTTGACGACAACCGCCCGCTGAAATCCGGCAGAACGCGCATTGCAGGTTCTTCGGGCGGTCTTCCGCAATGGGCGGACTTTGCAAAGAAGGTGGTTGAAGTTCGCAAGGAAAACGAAAAGGTGGACTTCCTCGACATTTCAATGCTTGCGAAAGGGACGATTCCGCTTCGCTTGGGAACGGAACGCGGCGAAGTTCAGGTGCATCCGATGACAGGTCTTCCTGTTTATGCGGCAACGGAATCGGCCCGCAGCATTCCGCTGCTCGATGTGCCGGGCTACATGTCTCCGGTTCAGATGGAAACTGCAGCGGCGACCGCGGCGAATACGGGAATTGTAACGTCTCTTTCCATGCCGAGCTTTGCGCCGGAAGTTTTGCCTGCTCAGAATGTCCCTGTTCCAAAGGAAGAAGACGAATTTGAACTTCCCGCAGACTTTACAGGCGACAATGCTTTTGTTCCTATCGAACCGGGAGAATTTTAATTTATGCATTTGACAAAGCGTTTTTCGACCATTCTCTGCACGGGCGTTCTCTTTTTGATGGCTTGCGTAGGAACGACTCCGCAAACCGTACCGCAGTCCGACCCGCAACCGACCTCGGAAACTGTTTTGCAAACAGCTCCGAAAAAAGATTCTTCCGAATCTTCCGTCGCATCCGATAAAAACACGGAAGCCTTCGCCCCGGTTGCGCCTGCCAATGAACCGATGACGCTTGAAACAGAACCGATGGCGCCTGAAACAAAACCGATGACGCCTGAAACAGAACCGATGGCGCTTGCAAATGCTGTGCCGGATATCTACGTGGAAATTCCAAGGCTCGCCCAAAAGGCGTTGACCCGAGCGGATTCTTTTTACGCAGCGGGAAATTTAGATTCAGCGGCAGCGATTGTCGAACGTTTTTCCGTATTGAATCCGCTGTGGAAGGAATGGCAATCCCAGGCAAAATCGATTGGAGAAAAAGTGCGCAGTGGGTATTCGAAAAAGGATGCGGACTTGCAACAGTTTTTAATCGCCATGGTGAATGCGAACTCGCGTCGCGCTCCTTATGCAGAAGTCAAGGCTCTTGCCGACACGATTTGCGCAAGCACTCCGAGCGATTCTATTCGTCGCATTGTCGATTCTCTTTCGCGAATCGCTTACGTTCGCACGTTTGAAAAAGTCAAATCCAGCCGTGATGAAGCTCTGACTCTTGCCGGCGAAAAGGCAGCCTTCGATGCCGCCGAACAAAAACTTTCCGATTTGATTCTCCGTTATTCGGATTTTGTCGATACGCTTGGACTTCAAAATGCACTGCTTAAAATTTCTTCCTTGCGCATGGATGAATCGAGTTCGTCCGCCGAATATTGGAAGACTCACGATCCTAAAAAATCTTTGGAAGAAGCAAAACATCTTTCCGCGAACAAAAAGTGGTCCGCCGCCAAAGAAATTCTCTTTAAGCTCAAATCGAGCAGTCTCCGTGGAGAAGCCCTGCGCGAACTGGATGCTGTGTACGTAGGTTACTGCACCGAAAAGCGCAAGCTCACGGCAACGCTATTTGCACAATCCCAAAACAAAAAGGCAAACAAGGTCGATATAATTTCCAAAGCGATCGCGGAACTCGACGATTGCCTTGAATTCGCCCCAGAATATAAAGACCGTGCCACGGTTCTTTCGAATAAGCAATTCTTGCAATCGGAACTCTCCAAATGATATTCGGTTATGAATGGTATCTCTACGTTGCCTTTTTCTTCGTCGGTATTTTGGCAAGTGCTATTAACAGCATTGCAGGCGGCGGCAGTACCATTAGCCTTCCCATCATGATTTTCCTCGGCCTTCCGCCAACCGTGGCGAATGGCACGAACCGCATCGGACTTTTCCTCGGAAATTTGACGTCGGCGCTTAACATGTGCAAGCATGGGCTCTTAAACAAGGAGATTTATTTTCGCCTTCTTTGGCCGACTCTGGTCGGTTCATTGTTCGGCATCTTCTTTCTAGCGAAGTTGAACGACAAAGTTTTTCAGGGAATCCTTTCCTTGGCAATTCTTTTGGTGGTCATCATGGGGCAGCTTAAAAGGGATTTCTTGGGAAAGCCTCCTGCAACGCCTCCCGAAAAAATGTCCTTGCCGGCCTTTCTCGGTTTTTTTGCGATCTCGATTTACGGTTGCATTATTCAGGTCGGTGTAGGATTTCTTCAAATTTTTTCGCTTTCCCGTTATACGGGTCTCGACCTGTTGCATGTGAATGCAATCAAAAATGCGCTGACTTCTACATTCCTGTTTGTGAGTACCTTGGGTCTGATTCTGATCGGCAAGGTAGAATGGGGACTTGCGATTTGCGTTTCTGCGGGCTCTATTTTGGGAGGGCTTCTCGGCAGCCGTCTGCAGCGTAAAAAGGGAAATGTCTTTGTTAAGCGCTTTATTTCGGTGTCGAGCCTCGTGATCGCGACCGTTTTGCTGAAAGATTTGTTCGTTTAAGGCGTTCCCGCGCGATTTTAAGCGTTTTATACGATCTTGCCCATTTTCTACACGAAAATTGGTACAAATTCACCCGAATCGAAAAGCTTTATGTAAACTTTTAATATGTTTTCGTCGAAAACGCTTTCTCGAGATTAAATTGAAATTTTGGTTATTTGGTGGGTGAAAAGGAGATGTTGGGATGAGATTGTATGTATGGGTCTGGGCGCTTGCCCTGATGACCTTTTCGTCAGCGTTTGGCGCTGTGACGTTTTATGTTTCCGTTTCGGAAGAGTGGGCAGAAAATGGGAATTTATATCTTGCTTTCTCGGGTAGTAACAAGAAATATACTCTAACGGAAGATGCGAGTGGCTATTATACAGCTACTTATAATAATTCCATCGGTGGAAACAAAACGGTTACGGTTTACAGTGGCTCCGATTATTCGCAATCCTATTCGCTCTCCGCATTATCGGACGAAAGCGTTATTTATTTGACTGTAGATGCGTATGGCAAAATAATGGCTTTTGCGGGTGAGGCTCCGTCATCTTCGGGTTCCAGCGGATCTTCCGCTTCGGGAGGACTCTCCAATCAAAAGATCATCCGTTTTTTAGATCCGTGGACAAGCACTACTCCGAGCATTGTTTATAATGGTGCAAAGGATACTTTAAAAATGACTGCGGTCAAAGATACCTGCGGCTGGTACGAAGCGATGATTTCTGCAGATTACATGGATGTCATCTTTATCCAGACAGTAGGCCCGGAAATTTTTACTGCCGCGGGTGCGACTATGGGCGATCAGATTGTGCTCGACAGCATTGCAGGGATCAGTGATGTCGTCTGGATTAACACGAAAAGCGGCGTTCCGGTTCTCTATTCGGCTTATCCCAAAGTTTTGGGCGATTGCCCGTCGCGCAAGCTTTCTGTTACTCTGTATGACTGGCTGGACGGTTCAGGCACAACAAATGCCGTTGCAGATACGGGTACGAGTCTAGACTTCGGTAAGCATAATAATGAAGGCAAGTGCGATAAGGTCGCCAAGGGAATGGTGAAAACGGAACTCGGCTCAAACGGTCTTCCTGTTCGCAATGACGAGGATTTCCCGGAAAACTGTAAAGCTTCGGATCACATCAACCATTGGTTCCTTCCGGATACGCTTGCGGTGGTGGATGGCAGTATTTATACGAATGCGACTTGCCGCGATATTACGATTATTCTCGAAGATACAACTGGACTTTGGCTAGGCCAGATTAACAAAAATTATTCCACTACTGATTGTGCGGGCTGTAATAAAGGTGGCGCATTTCTTCTCGATGATTTCCAGTACTTGGATGAAGCCCAGACCATAAAAAATCCTTATTATGATAAATTAAACGGTAGCGGAGGCGATCACAACTTCGGTTTCACGATGAAGGTTCATGCGGAATTCACCTATGTGGAAGGCCAGTATTTTGACTTCTACGGTGATGATGATGTTTGGGTCTTTATCGATAATCGTTTGGCGGTGGATATCGGCGGTGTTCATAACCAGCAGCCAGGTGCAGTCAACTTGGACACGATGGGGCTCACACCGGGTGAAACTTATACCTTCGACATGTTCTATGCTGAACGCAAACAGTCGGAAAGTAACTTCCGCATGCGCACATCCATGGATCTTCACACGTCCATCAAGTATTACAGTATGCGCGATTACAGCTCGACTTCGGGCGGCAAGGCCTACACGATTTGGCAGAATATCAAAACGACGGGCCTTGCCTGTGATTATTCTGCAACAGCAGAAGATGAACCGGCTGCGTCCCTCTTCCGCTTGTACGGTGGAAATCTTCCGGCAGAAGGTGTTTCGCTTGATACCGCTGGATCGTATTACGGAGGCATCATCATCAATTCGACGATGAGTGGTTTCGCTATCGATACGACTGCTATCACGGGCCTCGTTCCGGGAACCTATACTTTTGAATTTACGTCGCAGGCGAATGAAGCTGCGAGCAAGACGATGACGTTCACGGTTCCTGAACCGGCAATCGATGTTCCGGATATCGCCATCGCATTTGCGGATTCCGAGTACAATGTAATCGATGCAGATACGGCAACGCTTGGTGAATGGGCAAGCATCATGTATCCGGTCTATGTCGCTTTGACGTATGACACTTTGCTTTCAACGGACCTCTTCTTGAATGCTTCAACTTCGAAGCTCATCTTTCTCGATGAAGAAGGAAACCGTGTCTCCACCGTCAAGATGGTAAAAGGTCAGGCGAAGTTCTTTGTGATGGCTCAGGAAGCAGTGGATAATGCGTCATTCATGGTGCAGGCTTCTGCCGTGGAAAACCTCTTGGTTTGGAGCGGTATTACGCTCAAAGAACCTCCTGTGCCAAAGATCGAAACAGCTGGCATGTATGACCGCAATGGTGATGGTATCGGAGACAGCATTTATGTGAAGTTCTCTTACGCTCCTGATAGAGAAGATGCTCCGGATTCTCTGTACTGGGTCTTCCGTGATACTTCTTCGAGCAAGTTCAGTTCTTTTGAACGTGTCGATAACGAATCGGTGAGCCTTACAAGTGATGCGTTCACATCTGGAATCTTCACGGGCCTTGCTTCTGTTGCTTATAGCGGTAGCATTTCCGCGTACTATACGTATGACGGGGATGTGTTCCGTTTGGATGGAATTCTCGATGATCACGTCGGCGAAATTCTTACGGGAGCTTCTCTCTCCGTGGAAGATGATATCTCTGTGCTGACGCTTAGTATCAGTGAAGCGCTTGCCGACAGTCAAACGGTGAATCTTCCGCAGGCGTTTGAATTCAAACGTTGGCGCTCGGGCACTCTTTCCATGGGAGTCGTTGAAGCGAGCTATAGTGTTAGATCCGCTCCGGATCGAGTTCAGCTGTATTACCACGTCCTTGCAGGAGATGCTCCGGAACCGGGTGACAGCGTCCGCTTTGTTCCAAGTCTCGCCATGGATATGTCGGGCAATACAGCACACGAAAATAATCCGTGGGTCCGTGTCACGGGTGGTGGTGCTGTATCCGTCGCATCGACTGAAGTGGTTTCGCTTACACCGGAAACTGCTCCTTCTGAAAAATCTCCGACCGTTGAAACAATTGCCGTTGCTGCAGGGAGATCTGCCGAAGAAGTGGCGGTTGCTACCGGACGCCACGGGCAGCTGGTTTCCTTTGATGGAATTCTCGGCGCTTTGGAAGATGTGAATTCGAATCTCAAAGAAGGAGAAAAAGCGTACACGGTCGATGACATTGAAATCGAGTACGAAACGTATTACTTCACAAACCTCGGCGAGTATGTGAATTCCGCATACGGAACGATCAATTGTTCTGACGCCATTTTCTCGGGGGATTGCACCACGGGCAAAAAGGCTTTGTTCCTCGCCTGGAATATGCGTAGCAGTTCGGGACGTCTCGTGGGAACAGGCGCTTACGTTGTTCGCTTAGATGTTCGAATGCTCGTCGGCAACCGTGTCCTTAAGAAGACAACGGAAAATGTCTGGGGCGTCAGAAGATCGGTCGGCCTTCTTCGCTAAACAAGAAATCCCTTGGATCATGCCTTGGCCCGCACAACGTGGAATTGCAGGTGTCGTATCGTGTTTGCCCCCAAAATTCAGGGGGCAAGTTTTTACGGAGAAGGCGGGCTTGAAACAGGCGCGATACGCCGCAGGCTCTGCGTGGTCCCTGCCCGGCAAGACGCGGCCCTTTCTGCCTGACCGTCCGTGTGAGTACAAACGAACGGGAAGTGAATTTGTTGCAAAATGACGGGAAGGCTCCAATCCCCCGGGAAGCCCTGCGCGAAAGATTTTAGGACAAAGCCCTATGGGACAGGGGACGGGACGCGGCTCGAGGCAGAGGACGGCCCCGTCTACGGGAACGGCGTCGAGGACGGCATCGCGGTAGAGATGGGGGTAGAGATGGGGGTCAGACAGCGCATCAAAGGAGGGGGGGGGCGCCTCCGAGGGGCGCCTTCGGACGGTCCCGGAGCGGTTTCGAGAGGCCTCCGGGACTGCATTTTCGGGGGGATCGAAAAAAAATGGCGGCGAAAAAGGAAGAAATGCGTGGATTGATTGTGGACAATATGGAAATATGCGGTTTTTTGACGGCGTTTAGACGGCAAACAGGCGTTGTAAGAAAAAAAAACGAGGAAATTCGCAGAAATCTGCGCAGGAACCCCTTGACGAATCCGTGGGGATTTCTATAATTGGCC